>JAMWZA010000159.1 GCA_024305105.1 Marinoscillum sp. | reverse complement strand
TTTATACAAGATCCTGTAAAAACCACTCATAAATTGGTTGTTGGTCGCAAATAAAAATAATGTAGCTTTATAGTGCCTAGTTTTAACACCTATTAATCATTAAAACACAGTATTATGCTTTTAGATCGTATTAACGAAGGTGGTCCTTTCTTCATGTGGCCAATAGTATTCATTTTCATAATTCTTGTTGCTCTATTTGTAAGGCAACTTGTTACAAAAGCAAATAAGGATCAAAGAAATGCAAAGTTGATGTCCACCAGTCAGTCTCTTCTACCTTTACCTCTTTCACTTCACCATCCGTCAATAAATTTATCAGGTAATAGTTTATCCGTTGTTCTGATTCATTACGCGATTCCGCAATCAGTCTTCCAGTGCCAACAGATAACGCCACCTGCCAGATTTTGTCTTTTAAAGCTAAAGAAAACCGAAAACTTGCTGCTGTCACGTCTGGTTTCACGTATTTTTAAGGAAATTATGAGTTGTAAAGTTAGACCAGCAACTATGCTAAAAAAATATCTACCCATATTCTTCTTGATGTTTTTTGGACATCTAGTCATTGGCCAGGAAGCCATGAAAGTAATGCTTCTCAAGGTCCAGGCCAATATTGATCCTCGCACCAATCGCTATACTGAGCTTGGTCTGGCCGAGGCGGTGGAGCAAGAAGTGGATTATGTCATTCTGGAGTTGGACACGTACGGTGGAGCACTGAATGATGCAGATGAAATCAGAACCCGAATCCTGAATTTCGAAATTCCCATCTATGCGTACATCAACAAAGATGCAGCCTCAGCTGGAGCGCTCATTTCCATTGCTTGCGATAGCATCTACATGGCTCCTGGATCTAGTATTGGAGCAGCCACGGTTGTCACGCAAGATGGTGCCGCTGCTCCCGATAAATACCAATCCTACATGCGCTCGATCATGCGCTCAACGGCTGAAGCCACTGGCAGGAACCCTAAAATAGCGGAAGGGATGGTCGATGAAGACATTGACCTGGACAGCATCGCCACAGAAGGCAAAGTAGTTACCTTCTCCGTTTCCGAGGCGATGAAATTTGGTTTTTGTGAAGCTAAAGTCAGCAATATCGATGAGATACTAGAGCGATCTAATGTGGCCGACTATGAATTGATCGAATTCAAACTTGGTACGGCTGATAAAATTATCGAGTTATTCCTCAATCCTTTTGTGAGCGGCATCCTGATTCTGATCATCATTGGTGGTATCTATTTCGAATTACAAACACCTGGCGTTGGCTTTCCGATCCTTGCATCAGTTATTGCTACGGTGCTTTATTTCACACCTTATTACCTCAATGGACTGGCCGAAAACTGGGAGATTATTGCGTTTTTTGGTGGGATTGTTCTAATCGCTTTAGAAGTCTTTGTGATCCCCGGCTTTGGAATTGCAGGAATTGGTGGGTTGATACTCACCATTGGGTCATTGATTTTAGTCATGCTCAACAACGACGCCTTTGATTTCTCTTTTGTGAACATGGATGACATTTTCATTGCCGTGGCGACAACTCTTGCCGGCCTGTTTGGATCCATTATCATCATGTTCTTTGGAGGAGTGCGGCTGGCCAATAGCAAAGTATTTAATCGCATCGCCCTGCAGGATGTGCAAAATCACAATGAAGGATTCACTTCGAGTTTCTACAAGGAAAAGTCTATGATTGGCAAAACCGGAAAAGCGTACACCATACTGCGCCCCAGCGGACGTGTGGAGATTGATGGCGAAATGTATGATGCCTTTACTCGTGGCAACTACATCGACGCGGGAACAGAAATAGAGGTGATCTCAGATGAGGGCACTTCACTCAAAGTGAAAGAGGTACAATGAGCATCTTAGGAATTATTCCTGTACGCTTCGCTTCTACCCGGTACCCAGGAAAGCCCCTGGCAGATATTAATGGTCGGTCCATGATTCAATGCGTTTACGAGCAAGCTTGCAAAAGCACCATGCTTGATCAGGTGATTGTAGCCACCGATGACCAGCGTATTTTTGATGAGGTGAAGCGTTTTGACGGTCAGGTGGTAATGACCAGCAAATCCCATCAAAACGGTACTGAAAGGTGCGCTGAAGTAGCCCAGACTTTTGATAAGTACGATTACATTGTGAATATTCAGGGTGACGAACCTTTTATTCATCCGGAACAAATTGACACGGTCTGTCAAATACTGAACGGTAATGTGGAGATAGCGACCTTAATCAAAGAAATAGAGAACTATCATGAACTGGACGATCCCGGCGAAATGAAGGTCATTTTTAACAAAAATAAAGAAGCAATCTATTTCAGCCGGACCTGCATCCCCTACCTTCGTGATGTGTCTATGGAAAATCGAATGTCCCATCATCTGTTTTACAAACACATTGGTATTTATGCGTATCGGGCTGACACTTTAAAAGAGCTTGTTAAACTCCCGAAAAGCTCACTGGAAACAGCAGAATCATTGGAACAACTCAGATGGATTGAAAACGGTTATCGCATTCAATTAGGATTTACTAATTTAGAAAGTCACATGATCGATACACCAGCTGACCTGGCCAAATTATTAAACGAAATTACTTCATGAGGAAGGTCCTAAAAGTCATCACCTGGCTGCTAATGATAGTTGCCATTGTATTTTTCTGGCTTTCATTACGGTCTACAGAAGGCAACTTTGAGTACACACTTTACGCTTTGGGTTTCATCGTAGGTGCCTGGGGTACCAATTACTTTTTGAGAAAATATGAAAAAGAAGAGAAGGAAGACTGAGGTCTGCCTCAATTGCGGTTATAAACTTGAACCTTCGTTTGATTACTGCCCGTCTTGTGGGCAGGAAAATACGGACCGGCAAATATCTTTCGGCAAACTCGTTGGGGACTTCTTTTCCAATTACTTCTCATTGGATTCACGATTTGGCAGGAGCATTGTACCATTCTTTTTTAAACCAGGTACACTCACAAAAGAGTTTATGGATGGCAAACGGGTGAAATATGCGAACCCCATTCGACTGTATTTGGTGATCAGCTTAATCCATTTTTTCTTAATGAACCTCTACCTCGATGGAATTCCATCTGAAGGAAAAGTGCTGGGAACAACTGTAAAAACAGACGCAGAAGTTGCGGTACTGGATAGTCTCAGAAAGGATCCTGCCATGGATAGTCTAATAACCCGAAATTTAGGCACTGTACTTTCGATAGACAGTCTGAGAGCTGATTCCACCACATTTGATTTAAACTCCAATTCTGAAGAAATCAATAACTGGACAACGATCTATCAAATGTCCAAAGCTGATTTTTCCTTACAACAAATTGAAGACTCCATTCACAATGAAGAAAAAGCATACATTTCTCAAAAGTTTAACCGACAGTTGATCAAGGTATTAAAATCAGATCAGCACACATTGAACATGTTTATTGTTAAGAACATCCCCATTTTGATGTTCTTTCTATTGCCTCTGTATGCATTGATACTCAAGGTGTATTTTCAAAAAAGGCTATATATCAACCATGTCGTGCATGGTCTACACATTCATTCATTCGTATTTATCCTTCTTTCTATTTATTGGGTAACCAAGCTACTATCTGAAACGGCAGCACAAGCCATAGATTTTTACATTCTGTTGTTAATACTGACATACATCTATATCTCGTTTAAGAACACCTATCAAAAAAAGTACTTAACTACTTTCTTCAGGGTATTTCTGACTGGGTTTTCTTATTCCATTCTACTATTTGTAGGAATGCTGCTGGAGGTGTTAGTTAGTTTATTCTTTTATTAATCTATGGGTATTTACACCGCGCGTGAGGAACAATACAGCAACATGGCCAAAGCTCACAGAAAAGAAGCATTTATCTTCTCTATTCTAAGAGGCCTCACATTTATTGGCTTAGTCAGCTGTACCATCCTTTTTTTTAATTCAGATAACTTCCTATGGCTGCTGGGATCGGTGACGTTACTTGTTGGATTTATTGCATTTATTGGGCGTCATAAGAAACATGAGGCGCTTCAGGAATACTTTGGGACCCTTGCTCATATAAATAACGAAGAAGCTGAAAGGTCTTTACTCAAGCTCCATTCTTTTGAAACAGGTGAAGAATTCCTCCGAGATAACCACCCAAACCAGCACGATCTAGACACACTTGGAGAGCATTCGCTCTACCAGTTGATTAACAGGTGTTCGACGCCTGATGGTAAAAAGTTACTAGGCAGTTGGTTGTCTGACAAGCCGAGAAATGACGAAATCATTGCCCGACAGGCAGCCGTAAAAGAGCTGCAAGGTGATTTGGATTGGCTTCAAAAGCTACAGGCCAAATCCAGAATTAGTGTTCTCAAAAAGAAGAAAAACGAGCCAAGTCTTAGTGCTGAGAACCTGCTGCAATGGTCATCATTCAAATCTACCATGAAAAACATTCCTTTTTGGACTGCTTTGGTTGTTTTTCTAATTGGTGGTCTGTTGACTTGCGTTGGGCTTATTCTGACTGATTTAATCCCTTATCAGTTCATTTACCTCAATATTTTTGTCAATGCAATTTGCCTTGGACTTGTGGTGAAAAGCCTCAATCAGGAGATATTGGGAATTGACAAAGCGCAGTATTTGATCACTTCATATTTGGAAGTCATCCAAGTCATTAATTCAAAAGCCTATGACGCCGCGCTTTTGAACAAACTGAAAGAAGAACTTCGAAGACCGTATGACGCTCAAAAAGCAATCCGCGAACTGAATCAAATTGGGCATCGCATCAGTTCGAGAGCTAATATGCTTTACATCATTTTGGATGTATTACTGTTACCGGATTTCTTCCTTCTAAAGAATATTTATAAATGGAAAAAGACCAATCAACCTCATATTGCCGGTTGGTTAGCAAACATCCACGAATTCGAAGTATTGATGAGTGTTGCGAGCTATGCTAGACAAAATGAACGCTTCGTCTACCCAGAACTATCTGATGACCTGTTTGAACTGTCGGGTATAAGTATTGGGCATCCGCTGATTCCTGAAAGCGATCGTGTCAACAATGATTATCAAATCAAGGGAGATGGTTCTGTAGATATTATTACTGGATCCAATATGTCTGGAAAGTCTACTTTTCAGCGAACATTAGGCATCAATGTGATTTTGGGAAGAATCGGTGCTCCTGTTTGTGCCATAAGTTTTCGATTTAGCAATGTGGAAGTCTTCACCAGCATGCGCACTAAAGACAATCTCAGTGAAAACACAAGCTCTTTCTATGCGGAATTAAAGCGCATTACCCAACTTCTGGAAACAGTCAAAAAGGAACCCACTTTTTTTCTATTGGATGAAATTCTAAAAGGAACCAATTCAGAAGACCGGCATCTCGGAGCTGTATCTTTAGCGGAAAACCTTTCGAATAAAAGTGCTTTTGGACTGATCAGCACTCATGACCTCACACTCGGAGCACTGGAAAAAACCAATCCGAAGATTCGAAATTTTAGCTTTAACAGTCAGATACAAGGTGACAAAATCAAGTTCGATTACAAGCTAACCGCAGGTCCTTGCAAGAGCTTTAATGCATCACAGCTCATGCGAAACATGGGCATTATTGACTAGAATATCCTAACTATCGCTCAATGATCTCCATCGTTACTCCATGTAAAAATGCCGTCAGGTGGATTAATGAGTTTTATGAGTCCATCATCCAGCAAACCTATCAGGACTGGGAATGGATCATCGTGGATGACCAATCAACTGACACTTCATGGGAGATCATTCAGACAATAAAGGAACGAGATTCCCGAATAAAGTCATTCAAAAATAAGGGATCGGGCATCATCCCCGCGTTGGTAACGGCTCTTAATCAAGTATGCGGTGAATATATTACCAGAATGGATGCTGATGACCTCATGCCTTCCGGTCGGTTAGAGTTGATGATTAATAAAATTCAGCATACTGAAAAAACGGTCATCACAGGTTTGGTCGAGTACTTTCCGAAAAGCGATATAAGTGCTGGCTATCAAACCTATGAAGATTGGATCAACCGTGTGAACCTAGAAGGGTCTCAGTGGAACCATATTTATCGTGAATGCGTGATTGCTTCACCCAACTGGATGATGCGAACTGCAGAACTGAAAGCCATCGGAGGATTCGAGGGCTTAAACTACCCAGAAGACTATGACCTGGTCTTTCGATGGTACGAGCACCAGTTCCGAATAGATCTAGTGCCTGAAGTGACCTTACTCTGGCGAGAACATCCAGATAGAACTTCTCGAAATTCCGATCATTACCAACAAGAAGCCTTTTTCAAGCTGAAGATTAAGCGGTTTGTCAAGCTAGATTATCAGAACGGACCATTGATTATTTGGGGCAACAATGTGAAATCCAGGCTGGCAAGTAGATTTTTGAATGAATCTGGAATTTCACCCATTCATCAAGAAATAGCAGATTTTAGACTAATAGAAACGATTAAATCCCCACAGCTTTTGATAGCCGTATTTCCAGAAGAAAAGCGACGGGAAGAAATTATCGCTTACTTAGAAAGTATCAGTATAGAGCTTGGTAAGCACTGGTGGTGGCTGTGAGCTTGACTAACTTCGTTGGCTTCTCCTTAATTGCTATAAACTTCTAAGCAAAGTACAAACGACTTTTAAACAAAGTCGTATTTTTGATTTCTCAAGATCTTTGTTTCACAATTAATCGAAACAAGACAGAGATGAACAATACAAACCAATTCGGAAAAAAAGGATGGACTCCTGAAAGAATCGGAGATCTTACCGGAAAAACATTCGTTATCACAGGTACCACATCCGGCACAGGATTTGAGGCTGCACGGATACTGCTCTCCAAAGGCGCAAAAGTCGTGATGCTAAACCGTAACCCTAAAAAGTCCGAGGATGTCATTACAACCTATAAAAATGAGTTGGGCAATAACATTGACGTATCCAATATCACTATTGATTTAGGGAAACTAGCTTCTGTAAGGAAAGCTGCAGAAGAGGTGCTAAAAACAGTACCACACATTGATGCTTTGATGCTCAATGCGGCCATAGCCCAAGTGCCTCAGCAAGTGATTACTGAAGATGGTTTTGAGAGCCAGCTAGGAACTAACCACTATGGAAATTTTCTACTACAAGGCTTGCTATTCCCACTGATTGAAAAATCTAAAGGTCGTATTGTCACTGTAGGAAGTATGGGGTATAATCTAGGGATTAGAACCATACAGTTTGACGACATGAACTGGGATAAGAACTACAGCCCAAATGGTGTATACAGTCAAAGCAAACTAGCACAGATCATGACAGTCTATGAACTACAAGACAGATTGAAAAAGGCTGGAAAGACGGATATAAAAGCCTATGCTTGTCACCCGGGTGCCTCCAGAACCTCGCTAATCAAAACAAGCGGTAGCTTAATGACACGATTCATTTGGCAGATAATGAAGTTGACTCCAATGGTACAATCGGCGGAAAGAGGTTCTTATCCTGAATTGATGTGTGCCACAGAAGCAGACCTGGATCAAAGTGGCTTTTATGGCCCTACAGGGCGAGGTTATTTTAAAGGCCCAGTTGGTGAATGCAAACTCGAACCACACGCAAAGGATAAGGAAGTAATGGAAAAATTGTGGGAGGTGTCAGAAGAGGCCACAGGAATTAAATTTCAAGTATAAATAGAGCATGGATCCAAAGGAAGCAAACAAAGGCAAGGTATTTTTATCAGGAACAGTCGAGAAAGACTACACGTGGGAACACATATCACCTCAGCACATTATTGTGTTTATTTACTCAGGTGAAATGACCATATTCTACGGACAGCATACCCAACTTTTTGTTGCTGGAGATAAGGTTCTAGTTCCCAAAAATCAATTGATTCGGGTCATCAAGAAGCCTTCGGACGGAAAGCCTTTTAAAGCTGTATCAATGTTACTTCCAGAAGAAAAACTGCGTAAATTTTACTTAGATCGTTCGGTTCTGGAGAATTGGGATGAAAATGTGCCTAAGCAAAGGCCTATAAAGTCCCATCCGCTATTGACCAGCTTTTTTGGATCGCTGTTCTCCTATTTTGATATGCAAGATGAACTTCCAGATTCGCTTGTTCCCATAAAAATTCAGGAGGCACTGACCATCATCGATGAAGTGGACAAAAGAGTAAGTTCGATCCTGGGCACATTTAGCGAGATTGGCAAAGTTGACCTTGAAAAGTATATGGAAGAGCATTTTATGTACAACCTTCCCTTAGAGAAATTCGCTTTTCTAACAGGAAGAAGTCTGACAACTTTCAAATCAGATTTTAAACGAACCTTTAAAAAGACTCCCGGAAAATGGCTGACTGAGAAGCGGTTAAATCTGGCGTATTATAAGCTCACTGGTGAAAAAAAGAAGGCTACTGAAGTTTATCTTTCAGCAGGATTTGAGAACCTCTCCCATTTTTCATTCGCATTCAAAAAGGCATTTGGCTATAGTCCAAGTAACATAATCAATCAACAAACTACACCTTAATAAAACTAATATGGAAATTTTAAAAGTAGCTCAGGAATGGGCAAGAGCGGAGGTTTTCTCCACACGATTCTTCATCATTTTCGCCATTCTATTTTTAGCCGCTAGCGCAGGGTTTTGGCAGCTCGGCAAAACCGAATTAGCCAAAGCATATATTATCCCCTTGCTGGTGGCGGGTGTTTTATTGATGACCATCGGGCTCGGCTTATTTTTTACCAATAAAGCCAGAATCACCCAATTTGAAAAGGCCTACCAACAGGATGCTCCTGCTTTTGCAGTATCCGAAATGGCGCGTACTGAAAGTACACTGAAAGAATACACGGTGGTTTTCAAGGTTGTTCCCATGATCATCGTGGTGGCTGCCTTACTAATTGTTTTTATAAATACTCCAACATGGCGGGCAATTGGCATCACCACGATTGCCATGATGATTGTTATTTTACTGGTGGACGGTACGGCTCATGCCAGAATTGAAGCTTATTATGCACAATTACAATCCATTGAAAACGTCGATGAGCAGAAATAATCTCAAAAGGAAACTAAATAGTATTTTAGCTAGAAACACTTCGCCCAAAAGCCTGCGGCGTTCGGTTTACTAGCGCTTGCAAAGGCTGTATCAATGAGATACATTTATAGTCGGATAGTTGCTGGGATGAAAAGTCCAACCGAACTTGAGGGCAGGACGTAGTAGGCCATCCGTGATTGTCAATCTAGAAAGTATTACACTTGAAACGAATAGAATTAAGTAAAGGGCAAGTAATTCAGAGAAAAGGTGACTTGAATAGCAAGGTATATCACGTCGAATCAGGTCTATTACGCAGTTACAGCATTGACGAAAAAGGTAAAGATCACATTTTTATGTTCGCTCCAGAAGGCTGGATCATGGCGGACAATGTTTCACCCGACCAACCATGCGATTTGTTCATAGACGCGCTTGAGGATTCGATTGTCATTCAAAAAACAAAAGACCTTGACTTGACACATGAAATACAAAAGCTGATCAAACGAATACAAGTGCTTCAAAAAAGAGTCATTATGTTATTGAGTGCTCCGGCCATTGAACGATATGAGCACTTTATTCAAACCTATCCAGACATAGTCCAAAGAGTACCTCAAAAGATGATCGCCTCCTACTTAGGCATAACCCCTCAGGCATTAAGTACCCTACGAGGGGAAATCGCCAGAAAATAACTCCTATTTCAGGGATTTGTTAATCTACATGAATGCATACCGTTAATTCTAGTAGGAGATTTGTAGCTCACAAACAGTTACAATTATGAACATACTTATTTGGATTAATCAGGGGCTACTGGCAGCCATGTTTCTGATGGCTGGCTTGATGAAGCTGGCCAAATCGAAAAAAGACCTAAAACCCCAAATCGGTGATTGGGTAGACACAGTTTCAACACCCGTTTTCAAACTCATTGGATTGGTGGAATTCCTTGGAGCCATCGGAGTAGTATTCCCTATGGCTATTGATGTGCTTCCGATACTAACACCGATAGCCGCGGTTGGTCTCGCACTGACGATGGTAGGTGCTATGGCTTTGCACATTCAGCGCAAGGAATATGATGCCATCAAGAAAAATGTGCCCCTGCTTCTGATTGCGCTATTTGTTGCCATTGGCAGGTTTATAATTGTCCCGGTTGTATAATCATTAGTCTTAACTATTACCACTTTCATATAAAAAACAATGTCAAAATTTCACGATACAGATATCAGCAAAACACAAAAAATAGCAGGTTACATGCTTTCCCTATTATTCACCTTTATGATAATAGTGGCGGGCGTTCTAAAAATTGTTGGCGAAACGGACATCACGGAAAGAATGAACAACATCCCAAATTGGGGAGATAAACTAATATTCGTAGGCGTTTTGGAACTCCTTTTATTGGCTTTATACTGGATTCCAAAAACACAAAAATTAGGGTTTTATCTACTTTGTGCTTTCGTAGGCGGAATCATTGTTGCTGAAGTAGCAGCAGGAACGCATGTAGAACAAGATACACCACCGGCTCCACTTGTTGGAATCGTTACAGCTGTTTTTCTATATGCAGGTACGTTCTTGAGAAAACCATCGCTGATAAAACAAAAAACCATGAAATGAACACGACGCTCTACGCGATTCGACCCAAATATTGAGAACTCGGGACGACTAGTCTAACTGAGTATAATCAAACTTTGAGAAGTTATGGGTCCAAGAGGTTTTGTCAAGTTCTTACTGAGAGCTGTGCTACCCTGTGATGAGTTTATCGCTCGTACCAATTATCACTAGAAGTCTGAGTCACATTATCTTGTCGTACTTTTAGAAAAAAGTCATACTGTTAAGTTAAAAAGAACTCAAAAATGAAAATAGCAGTAACATCAGCCAGCGGTCAATTAGGTGTGGCAATAGTGAAGCAATTGATCAAAGAAATTGGAAGTGAAAATGTGGTAGGCATTGCACGTACACCCAAGAATGCCGAGCACCTTGACGTAGAAATCCGCAAGGGTGATTACAATGATCGGAAACAGTTTGATGAAGCACTGAAAGGTATTGATGCCGTACTCCTTGTCTCCGGTATGGACGCACCAGACAAAAGAATTCAACAACATAGAAACGTGATTGAAGCCGCCAAAGCAAATGGTGTCAAGAAGATCGTTTACACAAGCATTGTGGGAGATGAGAATAAATCTGGATTTAAACCAATTGTGAAAAGCAATCGCCAAACAGAAGCAGATATCAGAGCATCTGGCCTTGATTGGGCGATTGGGAGAAATGGTATTTACATTGAGCCTGACTTAGAGTACCTGGACACATACGTCAAAGAAGGTGAGATTAGAAACTGTGCAGGTGATGGGAAATGCGGTTACACATGCCGAGAAGAGTTGGCGTTTGCTTACGCTCAAATGTTATTGAACGACAACCACAACGGGCAGACGTACAATCTTGTAGGTGAAGCCATCACACAGACGGAATTAGCTGACCTCATGAATCAAGTATTTGGCACAAATCTCAAGTTCAATAATGTATCCGTTGAAGCGTACGAAAAAGAACGAAAAGCGGAATTAGGAGAATTTATTGGAACTGTCATTGCTGGTATTTACGAGGGAATTAAAAATGGTGCGAACGAAGTACCCTCACATTATGAAAAGGCAGCTAGCAGGGCCCACAAGTCGGCTCTAGAGATCGTGGAGGACTATAGAGAAGCTAGAAAATAATTGACAATACACTAAATTCAATCTTAGTTCTAAAGTGATCAAATTTTAGCACTTCACAACCGACTAATCGCATTTGACTATAAAGCCTCATATTTTTTGTAAATTATTCAAAATGATAACAGGGTTAAGTCCATCGGTATACCGAAATCTGAATTAGTCATTTTAATGAAATAGTATATGATTATCACAAAAGGAATAAGTTTCAGGAGTTTAATGTTATGGACAGCTCACCATATTATTTGGCTTTCTGTAATGATGGGTGCAATCACCGCACTTTACTATTTTAAAATAATCTCTTTCCATATCCCCTGGCTTCCGGTATCCGTCATCGGTACTGCAGTGGCTTTTTACGTGGGCTTTAAAAACAATCAGGCCTATGATCGCATGTGGGAAGCTCGTAAAATCTGGGGTGGTATTGTAAATGCAAGCCGCTCCTGGGGAATGATGGTTGATGGTTTTGTGACCAACCTATTTGTGGAAAAGAAAAAGGAAGTACATAAGCTTCATAAAATCAAACAAAGGCTTGTTTACCGTCACATAGCATGGCTATATGCTCATAGAAATCAACTATTGGTTCCCACCAGTTGGGAGCACGTTAGCCAGAAAGGATCCATAGCTAGATGGGCGATTTTTAATCAAGAAAAACTAGGTGTTGGATTGGTAGACGTAGATGAAAAAATCCGGACTGACTTGAAGCAATTTCTTCCTACTGATGATTACGATAGATTAGTTGGAGCTGCAAATACGGCTACTCAGATCATCAACGATCAATCCAGGAATTTAACGCACCTGAGAGAATCTGGATTGATTGATGATTTTCGGCATATGCAAATGGTGAAGGTATTGAAGGAATTTTATGAATTGCAAGGCAAGAATGAACGCATAAAAAAGTTTCCACTGCCTCGTCAATATGCCAACATCAGCAGATACTTTGTTGGAATTTTCATTATCCTCTTGCCTTTTAGCATGATCCCTGAATTGCTGTCTCT
>JAMWZA010000158.1 GCA_024305105.1 Marinoscillum sp. | reverse complement strand
TACCTATGGTAAACAAGCTAGCATCATCTCCACTCAAAGTCCACGTGACTGGCTCATTTGCGCTATAGGTGGTCACACTGTCTGTATTCTCACTAATCGTCAAGTCCGATTGTCCTGAAATGACTGGCAAGTCTTCATCTAAATCAGTGACAGTAACAGTCACATCCAAAGTATCCCTATTTCCAAGTGTATCTACCGCCAAGACACTGATTTCATAAATGTTATTTGTATCAGCATCTGCAGGAACTTCAAAGTCTGGAGGAGTAACAAACGTTAAAGAACCTGCAGCATCAATGCTTAACAGGGTGGAGTCTGTTCCCAGCAGCAACCAATAAACTGACTCATTGGCTGTATAGGTTGTAATCAAACTAGTCTGTTCCTCTGCACTAAGGGTTGTTTGCCCATTAATTACCGGTGCTGTAGCATCTACAAAAAGTTCGTTGGTGGTTGTATCCACACCCACGTTCCCTAGTGAATCCGTCGCGGTAACCATAACATCATAAACGCCATCAGCCAAAGAATCAATTGTTCCTTGAGCTATAGACCATGCAGCCCCACCATTCGTAGCAGTATAAGTATTACCATCGACTGTAACTTCTATTGCAGCAGAGGCGTCATCTATTGCGCCGGCCAATGGCGGACTGACAATGTTTACTGTAAGTGGAAAAACAGTGACTAATGGAGCAGCCACGTCTACCGGAACGCCAGAAACCACCCAATCGGAACCGGTCACAAAATCAAAATTTGTCAATGATCCATTATTGCTGCCTATTGTTTTATCTGTAGTCAGTGTGCCTACTCCCTCATCTAATGGATAATACGCAATCAAATCCGTTTCAGTGCCGTCAAGTAGGGTAGTAATGTCACTAAAGCCCGTTTTTGCATAGGACCAGAATCTCACTTCATCTATACCAGCATCTCCTGCTAGTCTCGCTTCAACATCTGTACTTGGGAAAACGATATCTCCCGTAATCATAGACGCTGTGGCATCTAACTCACCATCTATATAAATCGATATTTCAGTGTCTGCGCGAACGTAGGCCACGTGATGCCATTGATCATCGTTAATGGTCGATCCATTCTGAATAGAGCCACCTGTTCCAGAATCTGTCGTTCGAATGAAAAAATAGGGTGCTCCATCAAAAACTCCGGCAATTAGGATTTGAGGTTGACCGGAGCCATTTAGATCCACTTGCTCAAAATAATTGAATTGACCAGAGCTCGTTGAAGGTACTTTTACCCACATTTCAATGGTAAAATCCGACCATGTTTGTTGTATGGATTGATCGAATACTAATTGATCATCTGTGCCGTCAAACTGTAATGCATAACCCGGGAATTCAGTGACTTCTGAAACAATAGTAAAAGTATTGCCGGCCATTAGAGAAAAACCATCGATTGTACCAACAACCTGATCATCAAAGGCAAAGTTGGTTTCCTCTAAACCAGCCGTTGGTAAGTCAATATCAATAGAGTTGCCCAAAATCGCTGATGCAGACACATCCGCCGTGACATAAAAGTAAATGGTAGAACCATCGGTATAGGTACTATTGAAAATGAGACCTAATCCTCCATCTGGAATACCTTCGGGATCATTTAGAGCAAAACCTGTTGTCCCTATCAAACTAGCATTCTCAAAATCATCTGCATCAACTGACTCATAAAAAGTGAAATTATCAAAATCACTCTGAGCAAAATTATTGGTGAGGTCTTCCAGGTAGAAACCAAAAAAACCTACATCGCCACCGGAAATGTCCATTTGAACTTTATAAATCAAATTGTCTGTACTTCCCGGATAAATTACCCCATCACCTACATCCAAAGTAGTGAGAATCACATCTCCAGGTGGAGGAAGTATAGTAAAGGTTTCAATAGCCGAACAGCCATTTTCAGAGTCAATAGCTTCCAATGTGTAATCACCTGCTGACAACCCATAAATACTTGTCTGGGTTGAATCAACCATCGGTGTAGTAGTGTTCGATCCAAAATACCATTGATAATCAAAACTACCACTCGCACCGCTTACAGTAGCTGTAGCATCAATGAAACCATCTGAACCACCAGCGGTCGTAACATTGGATACCGTCACATCATTGACACTGATGAATGGCGCATTTGGTTGATCTAAAATTTCTACTGTTTCAAATGATCTACAATTCGCATTGAATTGGTCGATCATCACTACCGTGTATGTCCCTGGTGACAAACTAAACTCCTGATAAACTCCCGTAAAAGATACTGTTCCTGTGTAATCAGGAGTTATGGTCGTATCTGTTCCAATGTAGAGTTCAACGTCAAATTCACCGGTTCCAGAAGATTCAGAAATATAAACAAACCCATCTGGTGAATTACAGTTGGAGCTGGCATTTGCCGTTACATCGATTTCTGGTGATGGGTCTCCAATAACTATTGTATCTGTTATTACATTGGATTGTACTCCATTATACGCTACGTAAATATCGGTGTATTCTCCTGGAGAAAGGTCTCCTAAATAGGCTACTTCACTATTCTGAATGGTTCCAGGACCTTGTTCCACACCATATCTTTTATAATAAATATCGTAAGTGGCAGAATAACCTAACCCATACACTTCCATGCCCCCATCTGACCCACCGCAGGTAGTAGCGTCATCTGGTTCTGAAACTGAGATAGCTGGTGCAACTATGGAAAACTCCTGACTTAAAGCCTCGTAAGGATTGGTTAGGTTTTCAATTTTAACAATGGCTTCATTGGTAAGTGGACCTTCAGCAGTGAATTCACTATAATAGAATCCTGATGTTCCGTAGTTTGAAAGCGGATTGCCTGTTTCCAGCACATTATAAGAGATACCTCCATCTGTACTAATGCTAATTTCAATAATAACGGTGTCGGATACTGAAGATGCTGTCTCCCAGTCTATGTACAAAAAGTCCCCAATGACCAAATCAGAATCATCAGGATAGTTAATGCTAATTAATGACTTGATAGAAATACTCACCGAATCCCTAAAACCCCCAGATTGATCCGTGATATTCTCTATTTTGAGCCAAGCGTCACTTGAGGATGGTCCGGTCACATCCCACACAAAATTGGTCGTGGTGAGCTCCGAGATATCTGATCCGGTATTTAGAATTTCGTAAGTTAGGCCCCCATCCCGACTCAGACTAATTTCTACAGTATCTGTAGTAGCATATCCAAATGCATCGAACTCAACATCCTGTTGAGTTCCTTCCTCGATTATATCAAACTCGATAGGATTGCTAATCGAAAGTGAACTTTGTGCTTCGGTAGTAAAGGACCAGGCAGAAAGGGTGACAATAGCTGCCAAGGTTTTTCCAGTTAAACTCATAACGGCGCTTTCAGGAATTAAAAGTGAAAATTCAGTTGCATTGGCTAGAAGAATGGCTGTGAATACCAACGTATTGCCTGTCACCGACGCGTCGGTTGTGACAACTACACTTTACACCAAATTTGAATCTAGCCTAATACAAATTTCAATATTTCCAGAACCAATTGCAATATTCTGATTGAAAGTTACCAGAATTAGGGTAGAAGGAACTACCTGATGCTCACCAATTTGCGGTATGCGAGAGATGATTTGTGCAGGTAAATCGAAGGCATCTCAGGAATTCCAACTTGCTGTCCCTGCGAAACCTTGAAATTTACCATCGTATTGATTGGTGCTGCAGTCTGGTGAATTAGCCTGCTTTTCGTCTATTTGTGCCTTACATATACTTTAAACGTAGTAATCATTTCTGATCCTAGACTTGTATCCACGAAATTGAGTAGATAAATTCCGTCACTAATCACGCTAACATCAAAGTCCAGTTCTTGATTAAATCCCTTAACTATCGCATGTTCTTTTAGGACGTTCCCTTGCAAATCAACTAAGCGGACCTGCACAGTTGAGCTCATTAGTTTACTGTATGCAATATTTAGAACATTATTTGCTGGATTTGGGTAAACGTTAAGGTCTTTAAAGTATTTACGGTAAAAACCAAGTCGTTCGATTTTCTGAACTACGATCCCTTCTTCTGTCACAGTGGCTTCAAGTACAAGTACTTCATCCTCTACTCCGCCTTCACCGACTGTGAACTCCACATAGGATTCAGGGTCCATCGGAATCCCCGGATACTCAATGTTGAATCGATACTTACCGTCTTCCAGGCCTGTAAACTCAAAGCGACCCTCATCGTCTGATTGCACGTAGGCATATAGTACATAATCGCCATCCTCTTCCTCTTGACCTGTTCTTCCTCTTGGCACAAAACGTCTTACCGAACATCCAGCTCTCTTGACCTTTCGACGAGCATTGATTCGCTCATCTTCTCCTCCAATTTCTTCATCTTCAAAGTCACTTTCTACCGTACCATTAACTGTGGCTCCTTCCGGGTCAACAGGCTCATTTGGAATCTGTCCCATGTTTAGGGTGTCTTCCGAATCGACTCTCAAAATGAACTCTTCCGCCTCAGTCCAAAGGTCTGTACTAGGATAGTAGGTTGGGAAGAACTCTTCTAAATCATCCGGATTAACAGCTACCAGGTAATCCCCAATAACCAGGTCATTAAAACCAAATCCTGAACCGGCGCCTCTCACTGCCTGAATGGTATCGTATGGGCTGCCCGGAGCAGTTACTCTCAAGGCATAAGCTTCTCCAGCTATAAAGGGTTGATCAGCCAGATCAAGCGCCGTAAAATCTAAATTGGCAACTGCTACCACTCGATGGTACTGGCTTTTGAGAATGAGATCCGGAACCAGCGAATTAGCTACTCTCAGCTCATATCGTCCCATGTTTCCATAAGTGAGGGAGTCAATCACCAGTATCTTTTCAGTAGCACCATTGAGCACTGAGTCTGTTGCCAAATCGTTGGTCAGGTACCACTGGTATGCGTTTTGTGAACCTCCCACTTGTTTCATCAGCTCCTTAGCAGACCCGGCACGAAGGGTATCACGTATTGACTGACCAAAGCGCTTTTGGTTGGCATAGTTCAAGGGTGTAAAGGCCACATTCGACTCCAGGTCTTCAAAAGTCAGTCTGTTTTGTGACAGATTAAGGTCCGTTAGGTTGGGAAGTGAACCAACCAATACCGGTAAACCGTCAATGTCATTGTCCGAAAAGTTGGCCGTTTCGAGACTTTGGATGTCTAATAAATCTTCAGGAATTTCTCCAGACAGGGAAAGGCCATCTAAATTCAAACCAGTTACTCGTGAATTGTCAATAGATACCTCCGTCCACGCTGACATTGGTGACTCCTTCCAATTGGAAATGGTACTGTTTTCATCAATAATCGCATCATAAATGGCAAGGAGAGAAGCAGAATCACGCTCAGTGCTTGACACTCTCAGGATGACGGGAGTGGTGGTTAGTGTTAGATCAGGTAGGCTGGTATTTGTCACTTGGGCCACATAGCTTCCATCTGCCGAGAAATCATTGATTGTCACATCAAATGAACTTGATGTTTGGCTGATATCCGAATCATTTTTCTTCCATGAATATACATTGTTGGATCCTGTAACTGTCCGGTTAACGGTGTAAACTGAACCTATTTGTTCTAGTGTCCTTACCCGGTTCAAAACAGGTTTTTGGGGAGCATAAGTAAACTCAGGATGCTCTTCTGCTACACCCGTTAAGACTCCAAATTGAAGTCTATTGTTGGAAACATCCAGGGCCTCCAGGGCTACTAAGTTTGATAAATCTCCCACACTTGTGAGCTCATTGTCTTGTAAATTCAAAGAAGTCAAGTCTTCGAGACCTGAATCAATCCTAGGAAATTCACTTGTCAGATTATTGGTAGAGAGATTCAGTTCGGCAACTCGCTTATCAATAAGGGTAACTCTATCCCAGGTATCCAATTCATCACTTAACCAACCACTAGAATTGATCCAATCGGCCCCATTGGTATTGGTATAAATGCTAACCAGTGCACTGGAATCTGATTCTCGTAATTGCTCATTGAAGTACCTGCCCACCGCATAGAATCCTGTGCCCGAAGACTCTGATGCCTCAACTACCCCTTCGCTCAAATTACCCGTAACAACTCCAGTACCCAAACTTCGAAATGAACCTCCGGTATTTGTCCCATATGCCACCGTCAGATCCAGAGCTTCTGGCGCAACCGACTCATTTATAACAGGTAGCTTTACAATCATTTCGTCCAGCGAACCCGAAGCCTCAGAAACTTCCCAATACCTGTTATTTGAAACTCCAAGAAGCCCATTTCCTGCAGATGCCAGAGGATCCTGAGAAAAACCCTCTATTCGAATGGCCGGCGACTGACCAGAGATATTCTTAACTACCACAGGAGTATATACTGATCCATTGTAGATGGGAAATACTAATGAATCAGAGCCTGATCGAACCAAAGCGCCAACGATGTACGCAGTTTCTCCAAATCCAGAGATTTCACCAGTAGTTTCTAGTTGATTACCATCAGTAGTTAACTGTGCGGCATCAAGGATCAGATCTCCAACAGTCACATCGCTAACCAGCGTTTTGTTTCCGCCAGTTAATGATAAAGTGCCAATGACATTTGTATTAAAATTGAGTTCCTGATCTGTGCCAATGGCCGATAAAACACCGGAACCATTGTAAGCTGATACAGCGATGGAATCATCAAAAGAAATAATTCCTTCGTTCGTCAGCACTGATTCAAAAATAGCTGGTCCCTGAATATTGACCGATAGGCCAGAAGTAATGGTCACCGGCAACTCCGACTCTACCACCACTTGCGCGTGGAGGCTGCCTATCGACAGCAAGCCTAATAGAATGGCGTTATGAATTCGCTTTAGCATAGTAGTCTTTTCATTGCAGTTTTAGACATTGTTACTAAGTATGGTATTGACAACAAACCAGTTGTTCCCGATGGCCCTAAGGGTTATACATACGATCTCACCATATATGATGCTCATAGATATTGGTGTGGTTAGCGTCTGCCCTTCAAACTTGTAATTATCAGCTCCTTGTAACTGAATAGAATGTGTCACAGTCCCAGTTGAGGTCACCATAATAATTAATTCTCTTCCCGGGTTAGATGCTGCAAGTGGCAAGGTTACCGTCTGAGCACTTGCTCCACTCAGTGCGATGATATGATCTGTATTTGAGACAGGGTAACTGATCGATCCGGTAGATATGGCATTTGATATGACGGCTCCACCCGTGGTTAAATTTCCTGTAGTGGTTACATTACCGTTTAGCTCTGTATCGCCCACCACATCGAGCTTTGCCGATGGTGTAAACTGCCCAATACCCAGGTCTCCGTTGATAAACGAAACGTCACCAAAGCTTGTGGTCCCTCCGGGGTTCTGAATGGTTAACCCGGCACCTGTTCCACTATTCTGAATTTCAACGGTCGCGGAACTTGTTCCAGAGTTGGTGTTGGAAAAATACGCGGTGCTGTTGGTTCCATTGGAACTCACATTAAATGCTATGGAACTGTTAGAAGCATTGTCTAGCGTGAATCGGGCTGCCTGTCCAAGGCCTGCTGTATACCCATTGATTGCTCTGCCTGTGCCATTATTGATTCTTGCATCTACGGCATAGCCATTATTGGAAGCATTATCAATTTCAAAGTACCCTGCAGATCCTATTCCAACTGTTCGGGCTGCTATGGCATCTTCTGCATTGGTCGCATCTGTGATATTAAATTCAGCCACAGGTCCTAATCCATCATGATTAACATAAAGTGCGGCAGTACCATTATTATCAGAATTGGAAATAATATTGACGGCATTTGACGTATTGGCTGTGTTACTTGCGTTAAAATAGCCAACACTTCCGTAGCCTGTATTTTCCAAATCAAACATATTGCCTCCTGGATCTGCTGTAGCGTAGAACGGGAAAGATAACCCACCAAAATTCACCCATTCCGAACCATTAAATCCATAAAAGCCTCCTCCAGAGTAGGCAATTAGACCTGATGATATGTCAGTACTATCTCTTACCTGACCCACTTCAATAGCTCCACGAAACTCCGCATGTCTATTATTTTTCAATGTCAAGGTCGTACTGATGCTATTGAAGGCATCACTACCGGCTCCTAGCGAATCACCCGTTAAAAATTCCATATTTCCATCTGACATAAATAAAAAGGCTGATCGTCCATCTTCTACATTCAGCATTCCAGCACCATCGTAGCTAATATTGTCAGAGATAACCCTGCCATCTACGCCTATAGAGTCCACCTGAAAGTCAAAAAAGTGCATTCGATCCTGTACCTGAAAAGCAGAGAGTGGTTGTGTGGTGCCGACACCTACTTTTCCATGATTGTAGTGCAGATCTCCTGTACTGTACGACCATAAGGCCGTATCGACTCCGCTAATTTGTGTGTCGATGTAATTTTTAGTGGCAGCATCTTGAGAATTCGTTGGATCAGCCATGTTAGTAATTCCTGAGCCTCCGGCATCATTATCAGTAACCAGCAATTCTGAAAAAGAAGGGTTGCTAATTGTTGCGAGTGAATCTGAGATAGAAGTATCTATATAACTCTTGGTTGCAGCATCTTGGGCATCTGTTGGGTCTGCCATGTTGGTAATTCCTGCGCCTCCTGCATCATTGTCAGCAACCAACAATTCAGAAAAAGAAGGAATACTAATTGTTGCTAGTGAATCTGAGATAGAAGTATCTATATAACTCTTGGTAGCAGCATCTTGGGCATTTATTGGATCAGCCATATTGGTGATTCCTGAGCCTCCTGCATCATTGTCTGCCGCGAGTAACTCGGAGAAAATCGGATCTTCTATTGAAATACTGGAAACGGCCGTATCCACATAGCTTCGTGTTGCAGCATCTTGTGCACCTAAAGGATCAGCGAGGTTGGTAATAAGCTCACCGCCCGCATCATTATCACTTGTAAGTAAATCTGAAAACGTAGGGTAAACGATTCCTGTGATCAATGAATCTGTGTACGCTTTATTAACGGCGTCTGTGTCATTCACCGGATCAGCTAAACCTGTGATGGTCTCTCCACCGGCACTATTGTCAACACCAAGTAAATCACTCAAGGATTGATTGGCCATTGTGACCCATTGTCCACCAAACCAAAAATACAGTGCACCTTCATCTGTATCGAACACCAAAAGGCCATTGTCACTATTCGTTAAATTGGATGTAAAAGCAGTAGCAGTGCGCTCAGTGGTCGTATACCTGGGAATCAAAATCCCTTGATTTCCAGTAGGGGATACAATTTCCAGTACAGCATTTGGGTTTGGTGTGTCGGTACCAACACCCATCGAGTTCTGAGCAAAAGCTGCAGAAGCCAGTAATGTGAATAAGACAAGTAATTTTAAGCGTTTCATAGTGTTGAGTGATCTGGTGGAGGTTTAATTATATCGTGAAATTGTATAATTATTTCACTTCTTATTACAATTTAATTAAATCCCTGACAATCAGCAAATTGGAAATTAAACTTAATCTGGGCTCGTCACCTCATAATAAATCTTTACCCCAGTCAGTGAGGCCTGTGAAGCCCAGGCTTTGTATCTGACTAAATAGTTGTTCGTACTATTGTCTACTGTGATATTCAATGAGCTATTTGAAAAAGATGCTACACCGCTTGTTCCTCCCGGAATAGATGTAACCACCGTCGGTGTAGAAGCAGTACTATATGATTTCGCTACAAACTCAAAGGTTGCAGGAGACCCATTGGTATTTCTACCCCACACATCTATTTGCGTGATGACTGCTCCGGTAGGTAAGTGAACAGGAGCCCCGATGGTGATATCTGTACCTGGTGTACCCGAATAAGAGCCAACTTCGGCTCCTGAGTTGTATGTGGTTGTATAATCCTCTAGCCCAGTTAATTTCAGAACTTTAAAATCAACTGGTGTAAGTCCCAAAATTTTGGTTTTAGCGGAAGCATACTTAACTGCACCAGTCAACTGAATATCTCCTAAAACGTCAAGTGCCTCTCCCGGAGTATTGGTACCGATACCTACATTGCCGGTGCTGTAATAAATATCACCCGCATTGTTGGTCCACTGAGAGGAAACAATTGCACTCACTTGAGTATCAACATACCCTTTGGTGGACGCATCTGTAGCTACCGCAGGGCTCCCAAGGTTTGTAATGGCATTGCCACCCAAACCAATATCGGATACAGCAGCGCCAAAACCACTTAGTGGAATGTTGCTTTTATCCAGATCTCCATTTGCAATGGATCCATCGGCAATTTCTGTGCTACCAACCGCACTAGCATTTATCAGGGACGCCGTGACATTGGTAAGTCCAGACCCATTTCCAGTGAAGCCTGTTGCTGTGACTGTGCCATTTACTTCCAACTCTGTACTAGGCGTATTGGTATTAATTCCTACATTAAAAGTCGATCCTGGTTGGCCGTCACCAAGTATAATGGTATTTGCAGTGCTGGCATTAACATCTACCCCAATTGCCACCGCACCAGCAGCATCGGCAAAAGCTCCTGCACCAATTGCAATGGCATCATTCGCAATGGCGATTGCCGTATTTCCCAATGAAATGGAACTGTTATACAAACCGTTTCCAGATGATGGGCCAGCATTTGATCCAATGGCTATATTGTTCGTCCCTGTCGTATTGAATCGACCGGCATTTGCTCCCAAAAATGTATTGTCTGTCCCTGAAGTATTTGCCACACCGGCACGATAGCCAATCATTGTATTATTGTCTGCAGTAGTTGCACTGCCTGATAGCCAACCAATCATGGTATTACCTGAACCTAAAACAATATTGCTACCAGACGCTCGGCCATAGAGTACATTATATGTCCCTGTCGTCAGGGAACTTCCGGAAAGTGTCCCTGCAAAAAGATTGCCCTCTGAGACCATCTCTTCGATTGGAAGGGTCAGGTTGGTTAATCCACTTCCATCTCCGGAAAACGAATTGCCGATCACATCCCCTGGTCCATTAACCGTAAAATTCGAAGAGTTGACCGTAAACAACGCGGCACCTGCCCCAGCATTAAGGGTGATATCCTGAGCATTTGTCGCAAAGCTTATACCTGCATCACCAGATACTGCAAATGTATTCCCGGAAGATGTGACAATGCTGGGGTTAATATCGTATGCAGTTTGTAAGCCAATCACATTAACTGCTCCATCCACATATCCTTTGGTAGCAGCATCAGTTGAGTTGGTAGGAGTAGCTAATGTGGTCAACAAATATCCGCCCATACTTACATTTGCTGAAGCAGCTCCAAATCCACTCAGTGGAATGTTGCTTTTATCCAGATCTACATTTGCGATGGTCCCATTTTGTATATCTGCACTAGTAACAGTAGTCAACCCAACGTCATCTCCATCTGCTAAGCCGGATGGAACGGATGACAAACTTGTAAATGGTACCTGACCAGACTGCCACTCACCGGCCGTATAAATCATTGCTGATCCTTCACTTGCTGGAATGCCCAGTTTATCTCCAGTAATAGATCCTACTGCATATTTCGAATTGCCAACCGAACCATTTGCCAGTTTTATCGATGTTACCGCACCGTCAATTATGTCCGCAGTAGCTACAGTGGTAAGACCAGCAGTCCCTGCTTGCCATTCTCCCGAAGTATAGATGAGAGCATTTCCTTCAGATGCTGGAACTCCAATCTTATCACCTGTTATTGATCCTACTGCATATTTCGCATTACCAACGGACCCATCTGCAAGTTTTATTGATGTTACCGCACCGTCAACTATGTCTGCAGTAGCTACAGTGGTAAGACCAGAAGTCCCTGCTTGCCATTCTCCAGAAGTGTAGACTAGTGCGTCTCCTTCAGATGCTGGAACTCCGAACTTATCTCCAGTAATAGACCCTACTGCATACTTAGAGTTTCCTACAGAACCATCGGCTAGTTTTATGGAGGTAACCGAACCATCAACTATGTCAGCAGTATTCACAGTAGTCAACCCAACGTCATCTCCATCTAATAAGTCTGTTGGAACAGATGACAGACTTGTGAAAGGTACCTGACCGGCTTGCCATGATCCTAATGAATAAACCAATGCATTTCCTTCACTGGCAGTTATGCCTATTTTGGCGCCTGTAACGGAAGAGTTGGCCAACTTAGCCGTCGATATAGCATTGTCTCTTACTTCAAAACCCTCAGCTGCAACACTATAAGCAAGTGTAATTCCATCCACAAAATCGACGGACAAACTATCTGCAGCGTCTACTACACCACTGGAGTTAATATCATAAACACTCTGAAGCATATCTCCACCGCTCGATCCTGCATCTATATCAGATTGAAGCTCAACCAAAGCTGACTGAACATCCGTAGCAGTCAAGTTTCCCGACGGAGTAATAACCACATCAGAACCCGTTTGGCTATCAGTAAATACTGCTCCAGTAGGTACTGAAGATTCGATCGTGTAACCATTCAAAGTATATGCTACATTGGCTGTGTCTGCAAAACCGTCTAAATCTGAATCATAAGTTGACTGTAGCATATCGCCCATGCCAGAGGACAGTATTTCGGATTGTAGTTCGTCCAGGGCTCCCTGTACATCAGTAGCTAATAAGTCTCCAGATGAAGTCACCACAACATCAGTTGCCGTTTGTGAATCGGTAAATACAGCACTTGAAGGAACTGAGGTCTCTATCGTATAACCGTTTAAAGCGTTCGCTATATTGGCTGTGTCTGCAAACCCATCTAAGTCTGAATCATATGTTGACTGTAGCATATCGCCCATGCCGGAGGACAAAATCTCGGTTTGTAATTCATCCAACGCTCCCTGCACATCGGTAGCTAATAAGTCTCCAGATGAAATCACCACAACATCAGCGGCCGTTTGTGAGTCGGTAAATACAGCACTTAAAGGAACTGAGGTCTCTATCGTATAACCGTTTAAAGCGTTCGCTATATTGGCTGT
>JAMWZA010000157.1 GCA_024305105.1 Marinoscillum sp. | reverse complement strand
ACGGAAATGTGTTCGATCAAAATATTTCCAAATTGTTGATTTATGCCGTTTTCGGTGTTTGAAAGGTCGATTTTTGGTTTAAAATAATGTTTAGATAGCGTTTCTACAATTCCGTTTTTAGCCGTGATTGTAGTGTCGCTGTTGGCTTTCTTGTAAGACAACTCCTTGACTTTATCCCCTAACCAATCAAATAGAAAAGAGAACGTTTTTTCGCCAATCTGCTCCTCGAAGCTAATAGCGAATCCATTTGATGCCTTTGTTGTTAAAACATGCACATCGGGACTGCCAATGATTCCCTCTTGCTTCAATTCATATGACTTTTGGATGGCATTTAAGAGATCAATTCGCTCTAAAGACAAAACCCATTTTTTGTATTCGGTCAGATACGCTTCAGAACGTTTGATGGGTTCATGCAGAAGGATCTCATTTTTGCCCGATTTTTTCGGAAAAAGCTGCGCTACTATTTGGTCAAAAAAAGTCATCTATTTAACAACAGTTACAGAACCATACTGTTCGAGCGTTCCATGTTCTGGTTCTAACGAACTGGTGAATTGCATGCGGTAAGCGTAGGTGCCCTGCAGTACATAGCGACCTTCAAATGTGCCGTCCCAGCGAAAGTTCTTATTGTTGGAGTAGTAAACAAGATCACCCCATCTGTTGAAAACAAATACCTGAAATTGATCAACGAATTCATTTGGGAAAGCAAACCACTCTTCGTTTTGGCCATTCCCATTAGGGCTGAATGCATTTGGTACAAATATGGTCCGGTAACACTCTGTGGACACACTTAAACTCACGGTATCTGTCTGAATACAGTTCGGTGGATTGAGGTCTCTGACCTCCACATAGTAAGTCCCGCTATCCAGATCGCTAACATTATAAGTGCTGTTCCTCAGTTCTTGAGTTCCTGAAAAGACCGACGTGCCTGTTTGTGAAAAAACATTGATTTCTACTATAGCCGGTATTTGTCTGCTAAAGTTGATCTGGATGTCTCCGGTTCGCACACATTCATTTTGGGCTACTGCATCCATTTCAAAGGCTGCATTATCTTCCAGTTGGAATACTTCTGTTCTGGTACATCCGGTTACTGAGTTGGTAATGGTGGCGGTATAGCTGCCAGACGATAACCCGGTCAAATCTGGAGTGGTTCCTGGCCCATCAAAGGTGAATGGTCCTGCACTTACCGGCCCTGCCACCTGATAGGAGAAATTTCCATTTTCCGCTATTTCTAATGCGAATGAACCATTGGCCTGACTGCATTCCGGATTTATCAGATTTGCCTGAGTGGCGGAGGGTGCGGGAAGTACGGTTACCACCAGTGTATCAGTGTATACACATCCTGTAAAGTCATTAATTACTTCCACAGCGTAGGTGAAATCTCCCGAGCTGGTAGCAACGACTTGCTGCGTGCGCTGATCGCCGATTTCTACACCATCCTGCGTCCATGTGAAGATTGGCCCCGGATCATTAGCATCCAGAAGGAGAGTGTCAAACTGACAAATCGATCGATCCTGTCCAAGATCAACGAACGATTCACCATCCCCAATAAAGACCGTCAAGGTATCTGAGCTACATCCCTCGTCACTAATAATGGCCACATCCACTATGGTGGGGGAGCTAAAAGTCACCTGTCTCGTTGTGTCTCCAGTGGACCAGTAGTAGTTTAAGTCATTGCGATCTACATCCCATGCCGATAGGGTTACCGATTCACCACAAAGCGCGGTATCGGTCGGCACCAATGGTTCTTCCGGGATAGTAAAGACTTCTATGGTATCGGTCATGACATAGGCAGTGTCACAGCGATTGGTCAGTGTGAGTGTAACAATGTAAGTGCTATCTACCGTGTAGACATGGGAGGTGTCAGGACTCTGCAGGTTCGAGATGACCGTACCGTCACCAAAATCCCAGGAGTAAAATTCTATGGAACTGTCTCTTCCGGTCCCTGAGAAGAATGTCTCTACTCCAGCACAAGCTACATCTGTGGAGATGGAAGGTTGCTGTGGTGAATCGTTTACCTGCTGGGTGAAATTGGGTAGACCTAATCGAGATGTTCGCCCTTGAAGGTCAGCGCCACTTGGGTTGAATGAGGCGTTTGTATCGTCTCCACCAGGATTGTCGATAGTTGCCAGTTCAGTTACTCCATCCAATGCAATGTATATCACGCCATCAGGTCCGGTCTGCATCGCTCCAAAGGAAGCGGCAGCTGCCGCATATCCATCAAATTTTGTAGCCATAATATCGTTGGCCGAGTTTTCACTATTGATGCTGTCCAAATCATACTGGATGACCTTACCAGCTGTGGTCACATACATTCTAGCTACATCATTGGAAAACTCCAGGCCATATATCTGATCACCACCTTCCTGAATGTCGATGAGTCTAGGATTGCTCACTTCACCATTGGCCAAATCGTAATCCAGGAGCTCAATGTAATTGTTAGCTCCTGGGATAACTACTGCCACATAATTAACGCCAGGGGCAAAGCGCATGTAACCGGATGCTCGTGGCTGTTCTTCAAATAGATGTTCCTCACCTGCAGCGGAGTGAAGTGGTCCCACCACACCGTTTGCGTTGATTTGATAAGATCGCCAGTTGTTATTTCCATATTCATGTGCGAGTAGGTAAGGAGTTCCGGTAAAACCGGAAGCCGTGACCCGTTCTGAGCTACATTCGACTATGGGTACGTTTTTAACCATTACCTGACCTCTGGCGGTGTCTTTCTTCATATCGACAATGGACATCCGCATGTTAAAGGTAAAGTCACCCCAAACCTCTTCAGTAGTAAAGATGTAAAACATGGTCAGTTCGTCATTGAAGGGTAGAATCATCGAGGACTGGGCCGCTGTGCTATCTCCGCCGATATTGGTTCCGTTGACCATAATGTCGTGCTCCTTATTCCAAACGGTGGAGCCATTGGTGTAGAAGAGCAGTTGTCCGTTTTGATCTGATATGGTGGCGCACCCTTCCGGTGAAGACATTTGGTTGGCATCCACCAGAGCGGTTGGCGGTGTGGTGTTGAAATCAAGACCTGCCATTTCTCCAAAATACCATTGATTGAATCGCTGTGATTGAACACCATATTCGGTGACTTCTATTTCGTCATAGGCCGAACAGCCGGAAGCAAAGAACTTTTCTACCCAGTAAATCCCAGCTGTATCTACGGTAATAACCGAATCTGTTTCACCGGTACTCCAGACGTATCGTATGCCATCGTTACCTGCACTTAGATCCAGTGTTTCATCAACACATATAGTGGTGTCATTTCCTAAATCCAAACTGTCTACAGAGACAATCTCGACGAAATTGGTAATGCTCTGAGTGAATCCGTCCAGCTCGACTGTCAGTTGAACGGCGGGACCACCGGCCGCATCATATTCGTGGTTCACCGTAGGGCCAAAACCGAAAGTGCCATCCCCAAAATCCCATCGGTAGTTATCTGGTAGTGGGTCAACGATAGCCACAAACTTGGTAATCCGATGTTCACACGTGTCTAAAGTAATGAAGTCCAATGTGGTGAAATAGCCATTCGGATAGTAAGAAGGTGCGAATTCGGGAAACTGTGTGCCTTCAAAATTAAGATCAAAAGCGAGGTTATTGTAAATCACACCTGCGGCTACCGTGCTGTCTGATCGATTGATGCTACCGACTTGAAATGGAGAAGTAGCATCAATCTCCTGATATAAGTGATAAATCCTTCCGTCTGGAGCAGTTTTCAAACCATAGCTCCGATGAAGTGCAGTTGTCAATACAGGAACAACCGGAGGCACGGTGGCCACTGTGTCGGTAAAATCTATTTGGTAGATATTTCCACCGTTGATGTCGTCGCCTGTTCGTGAATAATAGAGTTTGGATCCGTCATTGGACCATTCCAAATCATAGACCACATTATTTCCTGTATCACTGTAGCCAGTATTTAAGATTTGCTGCTGGAAGGCTACGTCACCCGTGGTTCTGTCAAAGTCAAGTAACACGATGTTTCTATTGCTTCTTTTTGGAGAGAGTGCAAGGGTGGTAGCTCCGAGGGAGTCCGTTTTGATGGCCAGTGCAGTTGCTTCGAATGACGGGATGGAATCAGGGAAAACATCGTATGTTACAGTAGTTCCCAGTCCTCCGGCAGTAATTGGCGTTAGTATTAATTCATGCGAAGTGACATCCTGATTGACCAGCCAGAAGGTTTGACCATTGTTACTTTCGAGTATTTTGTGAAGTTCACCTGTATTGGTGATGCTGGTAGGCTGATTGATTGTTCCCTGAATGTCGCCGCGAGGAAAATCATTGACTGTAGAGTTTCCTACGAGGTTGGGGTCAACCACGGTGTATTCGATAGAGGTTCCGGAGTTGGTGAAAATGTAGTATTGACCGGAATTATCAGGAAAAGGACAGGATACCACTGGTTGTATTTTGGAGAGGTCTGCATTTAATCTATTCGCGCCCAATCCCGGTAGAATGACATGCTGGTTGTCATAAATGACTTCACCATCCGAATAAAACAAGAGGTTGCCTTTTTGTCTATCAGTAATAACAGTAGATCCATTGTTTCCAAATGGGATGGCCTGATGATCCACTTCGGTAGCGTTTCGCGCTCCTTTATCATAAACGAAGGCATTTTGGTTGCCACCAAAGTACCAATGTCGTTCGGTAATGTTCTGACCATAGAGCCATTGTACGGAAAAGAAAAGGATGAAAACACCTGATCGTAAAAACTTTTGCATACACAAAGTAAGGGTTAAATCACCGGGATATGTCCCACAAACACAACACTATGTAAATTTAGTACAAAATACTAACGCTAAACTTTACGTTACATTACCTAGTTTAGCATCTTTAACCTCCAAACAACTTGAGAAAGTATTGTAAGGTTGTTAAGGTTTAACAAAATACCTTTATTCGTATCGATTTGTTAACAACACGTATATACCGGTCATTCATTGCGCTTTTACCAGCTTTGGCATTAGTGATAATCTTTTTCATTCCAAACACTTCACGAGCGCAAGACCCACAGTTTTCTCAGTATTATGCAGCTCCACTTTACTTGAATCCTGCACTAGCAGGGATCAATCAAAAAGGGCGAGCAGGAGTAAACTATCGCAACCAATGGCCATCCATTGACGCTAATTATGTGACCTACTCAGCCTATGTGGATTATTTTTTTGAGGAGCAATACAGTGCTCTTGGACTTATCGTGAATAGAGATCAGGAAGGTATTGCTGGGTTTCAATCAACCAATGTTGGGTTGCAGTATGCTTATCAGCTGAACATCAATTACAACTGGACTTTCAGGCCGGGAGTAGAAGCGTCCTATTATTGGCGAAATGTGGATTTTAGTTCGCTGACATTTGGTGATCAGTTTGATGAAACCGGTCAGGTCAGGCCAGTTTCAGGAGAAAATTTCTCTGGTTTAAGTTCTAATTTTTTTGATCTGGCTCTGGGCGGAATTCTTTACAATGGAAATTTGTGGTTTGGTGCTGCCATGCATCATGTGCTAGAACCGAATCAGGCCGTGGCAGGAGGTGATGATCCACTGGCTCGGAAGTTTTCCTTGCACGGGGGATATAAAATTCCTTTCTCCAAGCTAAGTAATCGATCCAGACCGAACCCTGATCAGAAGGAGCGTAGTATGACACCATCTGTTAATTATAAGCAGCAAGGTTCATTCAAACAGCTGGATTTGGGAGTGTATTTTACTTTAGAACCCGTTCTTTTGGGTTTGTGGTACCGTGGTTTACCGATCGATGGTTTTAATAATACCAAAAACAGCGAGGCTTTTATCACCATGGTTGGGTTTAATACCGGTAGTACAACGATTGGCTATAGTTTTGACTATACGATTTCTGATCTGGGAATCGGAAGTGGAGGAGCGCATGAGATCTCGATTACCTATGCATTTAGTCTGGCGGATCCACGCAAACCTTCCAGAGAAGTGCGTGAGTTGAGATGTCCGGTGCCTTTCATTTTTTAATTGATTCCAACTACTTTTTGATCGTTACTGTCTAGTACTTTTGAGGCTGTTCGTCTTGATTTATCGTCCTTGGTATGATACGGTTGTTCGCTTTAATAATACTTCTCCAGATAAAATTGGTCTCCTATGCGCAGAAGGTGATGGTGTTACGTATTGCTGATGAGCAAAACGAACAACTAGAAGGAGCTACTGTAACTGCTAGCAATGGTCAATTTCTCATTACCAATCAGCAAGGAGAAGTGACGATCAGATGTTCTTGTGATTCGGTGATTGTCAATGTCCAGCATGTTGGTTATCAACGTTTTCAGGGATCTATTCCAGTAGTTTCAAGGCATTCTATTTCCATGGTTTTGGAAGAGCGGCTCATGGAAGATGTGGTGATTAGTGCAGATTCAGAACAGGATAAATTAGAGCAGACGTCCGGTCTTATATCATTCAAACTGGAGTCCAAATCCCATTTACCTTATTTGTTAGGTGAACGCGACCCTATCAAGTTTATTCAGACACAAACAGGGGTTTCAACAGGCACTGATGGAAATAATGGCTATTATGTAAGAGGCGGTGGAATTGATCAAAATGCCATCGAACTTGATCATATGGAGTTTTATAATACCAATCACCTCTTTGGCTTCTTTTCCACGTTTAGCGCTGCTTCAGTTGATCGGGCGGAGTTTATGAAAGGAGGGTATCCAGCGCATGTAGGAGGTAGACTGTCTTCTACCTTAAGTTTACATACGGTAAGCCCGGATATACAGAATTTCCAGGGGAGTTTTTCGGTTGGTGTGCTGGCCGCAAACTTACACTTAGAGACACCTGTGATCAAAGATCGTTCTGGTTTGATGGTGTCTTATCGAAGGTCTTACTTTGATTTGATTACCCAAAATTTCTTGAGCGAGGAATCAGGTTTAAGAAGAAGCACCAATTATCGGTTTTCTGATATGATCATCAAATATGAACATCAGGTGAATGAAAAAAATACGATTTCATTCACTGGGTTTACCGGAGGAGATTTCAATGACTTCCAGAGTAGTAGAACTTTTGCCAATCAAATTGATTGGACTACATCCAATGTCGGAATTACCTGGAACAGCCTCATTAATGAAGGAACAGACTTTGAGTTTTACTTTAATGCGGGTCATTTCACTCAAAATTTCCGGGCAGACATCAGCAGTTTTGGAATTGCACTCAATTCAGATATTACAAACTGGAAAACAGGCATTCTGCTTTTTCATGACATGAAGCATCACGAGTTAACATTTGGAGCTAATTGGGTTAATCGCAGATTCAAACCAAATCAGGTAAGTATAAATATTAGTGACGAAGCTTCCACTTTGGATGAAGCTACCTACATCTATACCTCAGAGTGGTCTGGATCGGTTGATGATTACTGGCAGGTGAGTGAAAGGCTGCGAGTTGGGCTGGGGTTACGCGTAAGTGGATCGATACAATGGGGGCCATTTGATCGTTACTTATCTGAGAACGCAGAGGTGTATGATACCTTGAGCTTTGATCCGAGGGAAGTCGTTAATAGCTATATCGGTTTGGAGCCAAGATTTCGTGTCAATTACTTACTTGATAAATCCACATCTCTCAAATTCTCCTATGATCGCAGTTACCAGTATATTCATTTGTCGCCCTTGAGTTCGGTTTCGTTGCCTACTGATCTGTGGGTTCCTTCAACATCCAGGATTAAGCCACAAAGTGCACATCAGTTGTCATTAGGTTACTTCAAACTGATGAAAGCCTACCAGGTTAATTATTCGGTTGAAGCTTTCGGAAAACTCCTGAATAACCAAATGGAGTGGAGAAATGGCGCCATCGCCGGGTACTCTGATAGCCCAAACTTGGATGATGACTTCATTTTTGGGAGAGGTCACTCTTATGGTCTGGAACTCTCCTTGAGTAGAACCGGGGAAGTATTCAAAGGGGAACTGAATTATACAATTAGTAGAACCTGGAGGAGGTTTGAGGAGGTCAATCAGGGGCGATTGTTCCCGGCAAAATATGATCGGATTCATGATTTGTCTGTAGTAGGCTCAGCTTTTTTAGGTAAATGGACTTTGTCTGGGTTATTTAAGCTGGCTAGTGGCACGGCGCTTACTCTGCCTACCGCCAAGTATTTGATAGGGGAGCGTGTTATTAGTGAGTATTCGGAGCGGAATGGGTTGAGGATGCCTATTTATCATCGCATGGACTTGTCAGCAATGCTAGTGCCGGAGAAGCACCCCAACGTAAATTGGACATTTTCTATTTACAATGTTTATAATAGGAATAATCCATATTTCATGTATTTCGATGTGCAGGGAAGCGTGGAAGATTATTCGCTGGATGTGGATTTAGAGGAGGTATCACTTTTCCCTGTTCTACCTTCCATAAGCTATCAATTGAATTTTTGATATGAAGTGTTACGGTAAATATTTAGTATTAATGGGCATTCTTTCATGCTCTGGACTGGATGATGAGGACTTCTCAGATGTGAGAAAGGTGGTGGTAGATGGATACATAGAACAGGGACAATACCCCATCGTTTACCTAACCTATAGCTCGGGTTTTTATGAGCCAGTGGACTCTGTCAGTTTGCAAGAGCTAGTATTGCCCACTGCCAGGGTGGAGGTGAGTGATGGAGAGGAGTCTGAGGTTCTGACGTTGTTTCGTAATACAGAGGTATACCCGCCGTTTTATTATCGAGGCACTTCACTTCGTGGGCAAGAAGGTAAAACCTATACCCTTGACGTCCGAAGTGGTGGAGAACAGTATATTGCGACAACAACCATTCCTCAGGTCGTTTCGCTGGATAGTATCTGGTTTGAAGAAGATACGGAGGTGGATAGTTTGGGCAACCTTTGGGTTCGGTTTAAGGATGATCCGATAGCTAATAACTATTATAGAAGCTTTCTGCGAATTGGGAATGAGGGACCTAAATTCTTTCCGGCTTACCAATCCACCATTTCAGATCGATCATTTGATGGCACCCAATATGATCATCCCATTTTGAATTTACCAGAATCATTCATCAATATTGGTGAGGACGTTTTGTTCCGTAAGGGAGACACGGTCACCTTGAGGTTTTGCGCAATCGATGAGGTTCATTTTGATTTTTGGAGGAGTCTGGAGCGAGAGCTCTATTTGGTGGGTAATCCATTTGGTTCTTCAGGAAATGAAGTCTCCTCCAATATTCGTGGCACTAAGCCAGCACTGGGTATTTGGGGAGGGTATGGTGCTATTTATGAAAAAGTAATTTTTGACTAAAAAAATAAAGCCACATCCTTTGCGAATGTGGCTTTAATAATTTTTTAATTGCTTCTATTGATTAACCTAAATCTGAGAAGTCAATGTAATCCAACCAGTCATCTTCATCCAGATCATCATTGATTTGGTCTATTAAGTCATTGATAGCGCTTTCAAGTCCGTCGAATCCTGTTTCAAGGAAGTCTTCTACATCCACCTTGCTCTCATCTTCAAATACCATTCTAGCACCAAGTTCAATGTATTCTTCCGAATAGTCACCATCTTGATAGTCGTCGATAAACGTGTAGAATTCTACATCCGCTGCAGTCTTGCCCGTAGATACATAAGTGGCTTTTAGGACACCGTGCTCATTGAGAGCAGATTCGATCTTAGTTGCGTTACCTTCTAAATCAGGTCTTGGATCTTCATTGTAAGAATCATGGTAAGTTTCTAAGTCGCCAATTTCATTCCATAGAGAGGCAAAATCGATCTCTGAATCAAACTTTAAATCCATTAGTGTAAATGAGAATGTACCATCAGTAACAACCTCAGTTGGATCTTCAGAATCGTCGGCATCTTCTATGGCACTGTCAGAGAAGTCACCATTGACTTCAGTTGCCGTAGCAATCAATACCTTACTTCCGTTATTAAAGCTCACGCTTGCACCAACTTTGGAACTCGTGTTTGTTAGACCAACAGTCAGACTAAACGAGCCTACCGTCAACTCTGTGTCTATTGACTCAGGAACTCCTTCGTTGTTGTAATCAATTTCAAACCCATAGGTCATGCTAGATGATCCACTTACCGCCAGACTTACATCAAGCGACGTAGGTAAGTCGCCATCATAGTCTTCGTCCAATGGATTTCCAATAGTAACGCTGCTATAGTTACTTAATGTCAATGTGGCATCATTTGTAGTTCCATTTACTTCAGAAGGGAATTTGAAGATCACTTCATCCGAGCTGTTGTCTTCGAAATCGTACTCTTCAGTTTCAAAATTCCAGCTGTAAGTACCCGTGTTCTCATCAAATAACTCTTCTAACGAGGTGAAATCATCCTCGTCATCTTGTGAAATACGTGTAGCCGCATATCCGAACTCAACTGGCGATGCTTTTTGATACGTAAATCCGAGTATAGACTTGGCGATTTTAATGGCGCTTGATTGATCAATTCTGCCTTCTTCATCGTCCTCATATAAATCAGCATGAAGCCCAAAAGAAGTTAATGCCTTGACGCCATCTTCTTGCTGCATAGCAGCCATTTCATTGACGAAATCCACGCCAATCTGTTGCATGAGTTGTTTGTTTTCCTCAGCAGTTAAAGGTTCTGTAACTTCACCTTCTTTTTCCTTATCCTTATCACATCCCGTGAAAAGAATAACACTTCCTAATCCAAGTACTAATAATAGTTTTTTCATTTTATGCTTAGTTTGCGGTTTGAATCTTAGACACACATTCAGGATGAATGGTTGCTTAACCGAGTAACTTTAGCAAAGCTAGTGTGGCGATGATCCACTTTGCAATACCTAATTAGGTGTATTTTTACGGTTCTAAAATAATCTGTTTTAGTTAATTATCTTATGTCAGAGACCTCCATATTGACACTGCTACTGGTCATCATTACCGCTGATTTTGCGTTGGAAAGATTTCTTGGTTACTTAAACAATCACAGTGCGAAAAAGCCTATTCCTGAAGAGTTGAAAGGGATCTATGATGAAGAAAAGTATGCCAAGTCGCAGGCATATAACCGGGCTACCTCCAAGTTCGGTATGCTCACTGCTACGTTTTCATTTGTACTCCTTTTTGTAGCCGTCTATTTTGGTTGGTTTGGTGTGCTCGATAAGTGGTTGAGAGAATTTTCCCCTTTTGCACCGGTGACGACATTAATGTTTTTTGGCGCACTATTCGTGATATCGGATGTCATTGGCACACCTTTCTCACTATACCAGACTTTTATATTGGAAGAGAAGTTTGGATTCAATAAGATGACTCAAAAAACGTATTGGTTGGATAAACTCAAAAGCTATCTGCTGACAATCTTAATAGGAGGCATCTTGTTAGCTGCTTTGGTTTACCTGGTAATGGAAATGGGAAGTGGCTTCTGGATTTATTTTTGGGGCGTGATCACGGTGTTTATCTTGTTTATGAATGTCTTTTACACTTCGTTACTATTGCCACTTTTCAATAAACTCACTCCCATGGAGGATGGTGAATTAAAGCAATCAATAGAACAGTATAGCGAGAAGGTGAAGTTTCCACTCAAAAACATTTTTGTCATGGATGGTTCAAAGCGATCCAGTAAAGGAAATGCCTTTTTTTCTGGCCTTGGGCGGAATAAGAAGGTCGTCTTGTTTGATACACTTGTCGAGAAACATACGACTGAGGAGCTTACGGCTGTTTTTGCCCATGAAGTGGGGCACTTTAAGAAGAAGCACATCATCCTGGGTACGATCATTAGTATTTTGTCTATTGGCGTGATGTTGTATTTGCTCTCTCTTATGATATTCAATAGTGAGGTGAGTTGGGCAATGGGTGGCGATATTACAGCCATACATTTAAATATCCTTGCTTTTGGAATGCTCTACACACCAGTCTCCAGAGTTTTGGGGATATTTGGGAATATGCTTAGCCGTAAGAATGAATATGAGGCTGATGAGTATGCTCTGACAACTTATGCTGGGCAGCCACTTATCGATGGATTGAAGAAAATGAGTAGTGATCATCTTTCTAATCTTACTCCTCATCCGGCCTATGTCTTCGTACATTATTCCCACCCTCCATTACTACAAAGGGTTCGTTCGATGCACGATAAAATGAGCTGATGAAACGCAGCTATTTACTATATGGCGCAGTAGCGGGGATTCTGTTGATTATTCTGGAGGCTATCCAATACAAGGCCATTGTTAGAGACCTGGAGATTGAGGTTTTTGGAGCAGTGATTGCGGTGCTATTTATGGGTATTGGTGTTTATACAGGAGTTCAGTTCGTTAAGCGGGAGCAATCCAATCACTTGAATAAAAGCGCTGCAAAAAAGTACCAGCTGAGTGATCGAGAGTTGGAGGTGTTGCAGCTGCTGGCTGATGGATTGAGTAATCAGGAAATTGCCGATAAACTCTTCGTTTCCCTAAATACGACCAAAACACATTTATCCAACCTCTACAGCAAACTCCATGTGAAGAGACGAACGCAAGCTGTTCAAAAAGCCAGAGAAATGTCCATTTTGACTTCCCCCGAAAGTACTAAATAGCCGATATCACCCGAAAGTATGAATTGATTTTCGATTATTTTTCCGTTCATTGGACTGTAATTAACCAATAGTCACCATGAATCAAATAAAAGGAAGTCCGGTCGTTCGGTTTGATATCGGATGTAAGAATTCACAACAAACACAGGAGTTCTATTCGAACGTTTTTGGATGGAAAATGACGCCAGCTAAACACAATACGGAAGTGGACACTTCAAGTGATGCAGGCATTCCTGGATCAATAACCAGTCTGGGCCATGAGCCGCATCAGTACATAATGATCTATGTGGAGGTTTCCAGCATCACTGCTGCGCTCAAAGAAATAGAGGCAAATGGAGGTGAAAATCATATTGGACCCTTACCTACTGGAAACGGACCCTTTTTTGCC
>JAMWZA010000156.1 GCA_024305105.1 Marinoscillum sp. | reverse complement strand
GAAAGTGGCTGACATTTACCGCAAATATCCATCAGGTGGTCATGTTGTTTCGAATATTATGCTAATCGATTCATTGGAAAGAGCTGTTAAAGTGATTTCTGAAAAAATGAATAAATCAGTTGATTTCTTCTTTAAAAATGAAGCGAATCTGGTTTGCCGAATGAAAAGATCGATGGCTTCAGGGATATCATGATCCAGCTGATTCGCAATTCAATTAAGCATGGAATTGAGGATAAGAGTGACCGATCGAATGCAGGAAAGATGATGAGAGGTAGCATTACTATTGATTTAGATCGGCCAGAAGAAGAAATGCTTCGCGTAATATACAAGGATGATGGAAAAGGGTTGGATCTAGATCAAATTAAGAAGCATGCGGTAGAGATTGATTTAATCAGCGATTTTGAAGCGGAGAAATTGGATGATGCAGGAGCAATAAATTTAATCTATACAGAGGGGTTCTCCACTTCTCAGGAGGTGGATGAACATGCCGGACGAGGACAAGGAATGAATCTGGTGAAGAACTTGGTAGAAGGAATGGCCGGAACATTGGAGACAAGTTTTGAAGAAGGAAAGTACTTTCAGTTGATTATTACGTTGCCAGTTAGTGGCAGCATTACAGAAGAACCAGAAGTAGATGAGACTGCTAATAGTTGATGACTCGTCCATAATGCGGCGAATTATTGAAAAAAATCTCAAAGATTACGATATTGAGATTATTGGGACAGCTCCTGATGGTCAAAAAGCGCTTGAGATTGTTAAGGAAAAGAAGCCAGATGTAATTACCTTGGATATTACAATGCCAGGTATGGATGGATTGGCTTGTCTTGATGAGATTATGGTGATTCACCCTCAGGCTAAGGTAATGATCATTACAGCATTATCTGATAAGTTGACGGGATTGAAAGCATTGGATAAAGGGGCGAGAGGTTTCTTGTATAAGCCTGTGAATGCTGGAGACTTGGCCAATGCCTTTGACAGATTATTGAAACGAAATGAAAACGAGTAAAGCAGAGTTTGACGCAACGTGTAGTCTTTTTATCAATTCGGTAAATAACTATTTCAGGCATTTAACTGAAGTTGATTCTGAGCTCAATGTTCCGTACATTAAGCAATCAGAGGGATTGGTGTTGAAGGATTATACTGGAATGATCGGTATATCTGGAAACAGAAAAGGTTTCGTTTATATTTCTGCGGATCGGGATATGTATGAAGATCTCATTAAGATATTTATTGGGATCGATGATCCATCTGATGAGGACATTCTAGACATGGCAGGAGAGATATCTAATGTGGTGGCGGGAAACGTTCGCGCAAATTTAGGAGCAAACTTTATGATCTCTGTTCCCGTTGTATTTCAGGGGATGCCCTCACAATTAAAAATACCTAATGATGTATCCATATACGTGATTCCGATTGTATGGAATAATCATGAAGCGTATGTGGTGATAGGATTACAATAGATTGAATGAATCAGCAAGAACCTACATATTTTAACCTTGGAATTGGAGAAGACGAGACTCAGAGGAATTATTTTTCTCTGTTTCCGGAAGAATTAATGGCCAGTCTTATCGAATCTTTCGTCATTAACAAGCCCATGATTGGTAAGGCTGGGGGAGATGGTTTTTGGGTTCATCAGGATGACGAGCATTTATACATTGTGTTGTTCGATTGTATGGGTCATGGACACCTTGCGAGCATGATGACGCGTGTTTATACCCAATCATTGCAAAAAATTGTTCAGGAAGAAGATATCAAGGATCCGGGCACTATTCTCAGGTATTTACACCATAAGATTGGATTAAAATTCAAGAAAAGAGAAAATATGCAGATCGGGACAGGTGCTGATGTGGGAATACTGAAAATCAACCTGGCCATAAGAGAAATAGAATATGCCGGAGCAAAAACGGATTTGTTTCATGTACAGAATGGTCATCTTGAAGTGATTAAAGCTGATCGGATGCAAATTGGTGATATGTGGGAATATCCTCATCACTACAATACTCGTAATGTACCTCTCAAAGAAGGAGTAGAATCAAATTTTTACCTGTCAAGTGATGGATTCAAAGACCTTATGGGTGGTGATGAAGGAAAGAAGTTAGGTAAAAAGAGAGTTAACGAAGTTTTGGAGGCGGAATACGGGAAAGGCATGATGGAGCAAAAAGAAAGTATCCTGAAGTTCATGAAAACATGGAGTGGTTCTCATATGCTCATCGATGATGTACTAATTGTTGGCTGTACCCTCTAAACCTTATTCGGTGGTGTTCAACCGGAGAATATCCATAAAGTTATTATCGAGAATCCAGATAAAGTAAGGTGATACATTTACGGCTACACCCTTAAGCACAGATTTGACGTGAAAGGCGGTCTTGTAGATTTTATTTTCCTTCTCGAAAAAGTCGTTCACCTGGTCACATGGAATAATCTGAATTTGAGGGACTTTCAATTCAAGCTGTACGCCCAGATATTCTGAAATCTCTTTCATCGATAGAGCAGCGATTACATTTTCTATTTCAGACATGAAGCCATGCTTCATGAGCTTGTTTTCAGTACGCTTATCAGACTTAAACTCTTCAGGAAGGCATACCGAATTGATCAGATCCACTTCATGATCAAGGATGATAAAGTAGAACGCACCACGTATATCGCCACTAAATACCAGCTTGACCAGATGTGCTTTAAATCGACCCAGTAAATCAAGATCATGAATTTTTGGCACATCTCCAGTATTAAAATCAATATGAGAAGCGTCCACTCTGATTTTCAACATTTGAGCCATAGAAGTCACTGCCTTCTGCAGAGCATTATTAACTAGCTCTGAAACGAGTTCGTGTTGTTCTTCTGTGAGTCTACTATGAAAAGAAGTGGCCAAATTAATTGTTGATCTTAAGTCAAAAATGCAAAGATAGTGTAGGAGTGTTTTATCCCACTCTGATTTTCAACGAAATAAAAAAGGCCTTTGTTTAGCACAAAGACCTTTTCGATTAATTCTATTTTCAGTCTGTTAGAGATCCGAGAAATCAAACGTTTCCAGGAACTTAGTAGTGAAATTCCCAGATTTGAATGTTGGATCATCCATAAGTTTAATATGGAATGGGATCGTTGTTTTAATTCCTTCAATGACCATCTCTTGCAAAGCTCTCTTCATTCGAACGAGCGCTTCTTCACGAGATTGACCAGTGACGATTAGCTTAGCAATCATCGAGTCATAGAATGGAGGGATAACATAGCCTGCATATACATGACTATCTACACGTACTCCATGACCTCCAGGTAAGTGAAGGTTCGTGATCTTCCCGGGACTTGGTCTGAATCCATTTGATGGATCCTCAGCGTTAATCCGACACTCAATAGCGTGCAGTTGTGGATAGTAGTTTCTACCAGAAACTTCCACACCTGCTGCCACTTTTATTTGTTCCTTGATCAGATCAAAGTCAGTAACTTCCTCAGTGATGGGATGCTCAACCTGGATTCTTGTGTTCATTTCCATGAAAAAGAAATCTCCATGCTTGTCTACAAGGAATTCAATAGTTCCTGCACCTTCATATTTAATAGCTTCAGCCCCTTTAATGGCTGCTTGCCCCATTTTCTCTCTTAGCTCTTGAGAAACGATCGGAGAAGGCGTTTCTTCTACCAGTTTCTGATGTCTTCTCTGGATCGAACAGTCTCTTTCTGAAAGGTGACAAGCTTTACCACGGCTATCTCCTACTATCTGTATTTCGATATGACGAGGCTCCTCTACAAATTTTTCAAGGTAAAGACCATCATTTCCAAAAGAAGCACCTGCTTCCTGACGAGCATCATCCCAGGCTTTTTTAAATCCACTCTTATCCTTGACGAACCGCATGCCTTTGCCACCACCACCAGCAGTAGCTTTGAGCATAATTGGGTAGCCAGCTTCTTCAGCGAGCCTCATGCCTTCTTCCAGGGACTCTAATAGTCCATCCGACCCAGGGATCGTTGGAACGCCTGCTGCCTGCATTGTTGCCTTGGCAGTAGCTTTATCACCCATGGAATTAATCATCTCTGCGCTTGCACCGATGAATTTGATTCCATACTCTTCACAAACTCTGGAAAATTCTGCATTCTCAGATAAGAATCCATATCCAGGGTGAATAGCATCAGCGTTGGTGATTTCAGCGGCTGAAATGATCTGAGGTATTTTTAGGTAAGAGTCTTTGCCGGCAGGTGGTCCGATACATACTGCTTCGTCCGCAAACCGAACATGAAGACTGTCAGCATCTGCTGTTGAATATACAGCCACTGTTTTAATTCCCATTTCCTTACATGTACGAATTACACGCAGGGCTATTTCTCCTCTGTTGGCTATCAGTATTTTATTAAACACGATATTCTAAGTTTTTTATGATGGATCAACTAAAAATAGTGGCTGGTCGTACTCAACTGGTTGAGCATTTTCTACCAATACTTTTACGATTTTTCCAGACACTTCTGATTCGATCTCATTGAAGAGCTTCATGGCTTCAATGATACAAACTGGTTCACCCTTGCTAACCGAGTCACCTACATTCTTAAATGGGTCTGAATCAGGGTTGGCTGAGCGATAGAACGTCCCGATCATTGGTGATTTGATGGTGATTAAGTTAGCATCACCAGCTGGTTCAGCTTTCGGTGCTTCAGCTGCTGGAGCAGGAGCGGCTGCTGGGGTAGCTGCTGGAGCCGGGGCAGAAACAGGCGCTGGGCTTACTGATACTTGCTGAGAAGAGCGTTTGACATTGATTTTAAATTCCTCAGTCTCAATGTTCACTTCTTCTAATCCAGATCCTGAAATGAAATCTATTAAATCGCGAATTTCTTTTGCTTTCATGCTTTCTTTAGCTTTTTTGTTGTCTATCAAGAAGTTATAGGAATCCCTATAATTCTAAAATTGTATAGCCGATAAAGGTAATTATTTTATTTTACTCGCTCCACGTAAGACTTGGTCTCAGTGTTCACTTTGATAATTTCATCCTGATTGATGAAAAGTGGTACTTGAATGGTCGCACCTGTTTCTAATTCAGCGGGTTTGCTCGCATTGGTGGCAGTATCCCCTTTTAATCCAGGCTCGGTATAAACGACTTGTAATACCACGTGCTGAGGGAGTTCTACGCCAAGAATTTTTTCTTCTTCAGCATGAACCAAAATATCTACTTCCTGCCCATCTTTTAAAAATTCGGGAGCATTGATCATGTGTTCCTGTACCGGTACTTGTTCGAAGGTAGTGCTGTCCATAAAGTGGAAACCAAGATCATCTTTGAATAGATACTGGTATGCCCTTCTCTCAACTCTGGCAGTATTGACTTTGTGTCCTGCTGAGAACGTATTGTCAATTACTTTACCTGAGGTCAAACTCTTAAGTTTAGTCCTTACGAAAGCAGGGCCTTTACCAGGTTTGACATGTTGAAACTCCACAATAGCGAAAAGGTCGTGGTTGTATTCAATAACAAGACCATTTCTGAAATCTGCAGTTGTTGCCATGATTTATTTAGGTTTATTTAGGATCGTATGCCCACTTCAGCCAGGTTGCTCCCCAGGTGAAGCCACCACCAAATGCAGCTAAGATTACATTATCGCCTTTATTGAGTTGCGATTCGTAATCCCAAAGACAAAGCGGAAGAGTTCCCGCGGTAGTGTTTCCGTATCGTTGAATGTTAAGCATTACCTTATCATCACCGACACCCATGCGACGTGCTGTCGCATCAATAATACGTTTATTTGCTTGATGAGGAACCAGCCATGAAATGTCATCACCTGAAAGGTTGTTTTTTTCCATCACCTCTGCAGCTACATCCGCCATGTTGGTTACGGCAAACTTGAATACAGTAGATCCTTCCTGAAAGGCATAATGCTCTCGGTTGGCTACTGTATCTGCAGTTGCTGGTTTTCTGCTGCCTCCTGCTTTCATGTGAAGGTATGGAGCACCAGATCCGTCAGATTTAAGCACAGAGTCCATGACTCCAACTTCCTCTTCGGTAGGCTCCAATAAAACAGCACCACCTCCATCACCAAAGATGATACAGGTGGTTCTATCTGTGTAATCGATGATGGAAGACATTTTGTCTGCACCGATTACAATCACTTTTTTATAAGCACCGGTCGCAATGAATTGAGAACCGGTTGCTAATGCATAAAGAAATCCTGAGCAAGCCGCACTAAGGTCATACCCAAATGCGTTTTTTGCACCGACCATGTCAGCTACAATGTTGGCAGTAGCAGGGAAGGGCATGTCTGGCGTCACAGTGGCGCAGATTATCATGTCCACCTCTTCTGGTTTAGTGTTGGTTTTTTCCAGAAGACCTTTTACAGCCTCGGCACCTATCACTGAGGTTCCCTGATTTTCGCCCTTGAGAATCCGTCTTTCAACGATTCCTGTTCTTGACTGAATCCATTCGTCGTTGGTATCGACCATGGTTTCCAGTTCCTGATTGGTTAAAACATAGTCAGGTACGTAACCTTGAACTCCTGTGATTGCCGCTCGGATTTTTGCCATAATGCTCTTTTTGTTTGGCTAACTTAAGCCAAAACTTCTTTTTCCATCACTACTTTACCTTTATAGTAAAGTTTTCCTTCGTGCCAGAAGGCTCTGTGTGGAAGATGAGCTTCACCTGTAGTTTGGCAAATCACGTAATTTTTAGGGTTTGCTTTAACGTGCGTTCTTCTCTTGTCCCTTCTAGTCCTCGAAATTTTTCTCTTAGGATGCGCCATTTTATTCTAATCTATTTATTTCCTTTCAATTTTTTCAAAACTTCCCAACGTGGATCAGATTCTGAAGTTTCATCTTCATCTACCTCATCCTGAGAAGTATAAATCATTTCCGGCTCGTCATCTTCTTCAAACTCCTCCTCATACCGAGGATGCAGTTTTTTCAATGGCACAGCCAGTGTAATGAATTCATATATAAAATCCCCAATGTTGATACTTGGTGTATCCATGCGGATAACCACCACTTCTTCACTGAGGGTGTAATTCTCTTCACCAAACTTTATGATGACATTCTCATCAAGCTTCATCGGGTAATAAAACATGTCCAGGCTACGATCACATGTCAACTCTATTTCAGCTTCTATGTGAAAGTGAAGCGTCATCATCGTTTCAGTTTTTTCCAACAGTAAATGGCATTTGCCCTTACCATGTTCAACGATGCTGTGCTCAAACTGAGAGAAAAGTTCGTCCCCGATGTTAAACTCAAACTCGTGTTGTTTGTGGCTTAACCTGAAGATGTCAATCTGAAATTCCCTCAAACCTTTCATGCGCAATTTTCTTCTACCCGCCTAAAGAACCGCAAATTTAGGAATAAACCAGATATAAAAAAAACATATTTAACTGCTTGATTTACTGAAATTCTTCTCGATTCTTGATAATGTCGGCTGCAGCATATACAGCATTTCGCATTGAGGTCTCGTCTGCTTCATTTTTACCGGCGATTCCAAAAGCCGTTCCGTGATCTGGAGAAGTGCGGATAAAAGAGAGTCCAGCAGTGAAATTTACCCCATTAGAAAAGGCAATGTTCTTGAATGGAATAAGGCCCTGATCGTGATACATGGCCAAAATACCATCAAAACTGGTGTACTGTCTGCTTCCAAAAAAACCGTCTGCAGCGAAAGGGCCAAAGACCAAATTTCCTTTATTCTTAAATTCATGGATGACCGGAGCGATCACTTTTTCCTCTTCTTCTCCGAGTAATCCATTTTCACCAGCGTGTGGATTTAGACCCATTACTGCAATACGAGGTTTTTTTATGCCAAAATCTTTTTTCAATGACTTGATCATCAGTTGAAGTTTTTGGCTAATAAGCTCTTCAGTTACTTTGGTGTGAACTTCTTTTAGTGGAATATGGCCCGTAACCACCCCAACTCGGAGTTCATCAGCCACCAAAAACATGAGGCTGTCTTTAGCTCCATCTTCACTTGTTAAGAATTCTGTGTGTCCTGGAAACTTAAAATCATCGGTTTGCACCAGGTCTTTGCTCAGCGGAGCAGTGACAAGTGCTTCAATTTTCCCACTCTTCAGGTCTTCCATACATCGCCTGAGTGAGATAAGAGCATAATTACCTCCTTCTGTGGTACCATGGCCGGGAGTTACTTCTACGCCTTGTTCATTGAGGTTGATCACATTTACCTTTCGGTGCAGGATTTTATCAATGGTCTTGGTTTGATTGTAGTTGAAGTTTTGTAGGTTGAGCTGTTTTCTGTAAAAAGAAATGACCCTGCCATCTGCATAAATCACGGGGGTAAGGTGCTTTAGCATTCGGTTATCGTTAAGCGCTTTGATGACGACCTCCGGACCAACACCATTAATGTCTCCGATAGAAATGCCAATCACAGGTTTATGATCTTTCTTATTAGAAGAATCCTCCATATTTATCATTTTTACAGCGCGGAAATTTAAATCATTTTAACGTAACCGGATAGTTTGAAACAGGTTTCTCCAAAAAAGCATTTAGGACAACATTTTCTCAAAGACGAGAACATTGCTATTAAAATAGTGGAGGGGTTGGTACAGCCAAACCCCAGCACGATTTTGGAAATAGGACCCGGTACCGGTGTTCTGACCAAGCATCTATTGGATCGGCCAGGTTTTATGGCTTTCGATGTGGATGCTGATTCTATTGAATACTTGAAATCCAACTACCCCGAGCACCAATCAAAGTTTCATCTTCAGGACTTTTTAAAATACGATCTGGGCAATATTGAATCGCCAATGGCCGTGATTGGGAATTTCCCATACAACATCTCTTCCCAATTATTTTTCAGAATATGGGACCATCGCAATGATGTCACCGAGGTGGTTTGTATGATTCAAAAAGAAGTGGCTGATCGAATCGCTGCTAAAGAAGGAAATAAAACCTATGGGATACTGAGTGTGCTTCTACAAGCTTTTTATGATATTGATTACCTGTTTACAGTACCTCCACAGGTATTCAATCCGCCACCCAAAGTGCAGTCTGCCGTGATTCGGCTTACCCGAAACAAAACGGTGAATCTGGCATGTGATGAGAAACTGTTTAAACGAGTGGTGAAAGCTGGATTCGGAAAACGCAGGAAGACCTTGCGCAACGCTCTAAAAGACCTAAATTTGGATTTTGCCACCGAAGATACGGTGTTTAACCAACGTGCAGAGCAGCTTAGCGTGGCAGAATTTATCCAATTGACCAATCAAATTTCTTCATGAGCGAGGTAGTAATGGAGTTCGAACTCAGTAAGGAATTCCTTGAGCGCTTTCAGCAAGCGCTTGATGAGCAAGATGAGCCCTTTATCCAGGCTTCACTGGGTGGGGTGAATCCGGCTGATATTACGGCATTGCTTTATGAATTTGATGCGGAGGAGTGTAAGTATGTATTCAAACTCCTTCCGAAAGAAATTGATGCGGCTATTCTTAATGACCTGGAGGATGATGTTCGCGAAAGCTTTATTTCAGAGTTTTCCCCAGAAGAATTGGCCCAATATCTGGAATACCTGGACTCAGATGACTGTGCTGATATATTGTATCAGATGTCGATTAAAAAGCGCGAAGAGGTCATCAAATTCATCGAAAACGAGGAGAAAGCTGGTCACATCATGGATCTGCTCCGCTACGATGAAGATGTAGCAGGTGGTTTGATGGCGAAGGAATTAATCAAGGCCAATATCAATTGGACCATTTTGCAGTGTATCGAGGAGATACGGAAACAGGCTGAAAATGTACAGAAAATGTACTCTGTCTATGTGGTAGATGACATGGGCAAGCTGGTGGGTAAGGTGTCGCTGAAGCGGATCATTGTGGCTGGAGATAAAGCGAAGATCGCAGATATCTATGATGACAATGTCGTAGAAGTAGAAACATACATGGATGAAGAGGAAGTCGCTCAGATCATGCAGAAATATGATCTGGAAGCCGTTCCGGTTGTCAATGCCCGCGGTAAACTGGTTGGAAGAATTACCATTGATGATATCATTGATGTAATTACCGAACTCGCAGAAGAAGAACGTCAGATGATGGCTGGTATCAGTTCGGATGTGGAGGAAGCGGATACCGTCTGGATGCTTTCTAAAGCAAGATTGCCGTGGTTGATTATTGGAATGGTTGGTGGACTCCTCGGAGCACAGTTTATGGGGATATTCAAAGGCGACATTGCTTTGATTCCAGCCCTCGCACTGTTCATTCCTTTGATTACAGCAACTGGAGGAAATGTTGGAATTCAATCATCTTCCATCGTCGTGCAAAGTTTGGCCAATCCCAATGTATTCGCCGGTTCACTTTTCCAGCGGCTTCTGAAAGTACTATTCGTAGCGGTTGTCAATGGAATTATCCTCGCCTTGATGGTATTCGGAGCGATTATGTTGTTCAATAGAAACCAACCCCTTGCAGCTACTGTATCCATTGCACTATTCTCTGTGGTATTGCTGGCTTCATTTATGGGAACTGTAACTCCGCTGGTTCTGGATAAGTTGGGAGTTAACCCAGCGCTGGCATCAGGACCTTTTATTACCACGGCGAACGATTTACTTGGTCTGGCCGTTTATTTCTCTATAGCTCACTTGTTATACAATTTATGAATCCTGCCAATCAGAAAGTACTTATTGTTGATCTTATGCACGAGAGCATCGTTTCAATGCTCCTGGAAGCAGGTTTCGAGCCTGACTACCGGCCAGAGATCAAACGAAATGAAGTGCATGAAATCATTGATGCGTATGATGGAATCATCATTCGTAGCAAACTGAATATCGATAAAGAACTGATAGATAAAGCCACAAAATTGAAGTTTGTGGCACGAGCAGGAGCCGGTATTGACAAAGTGGACTATCCGTACCTGACGTCTAAAGGCATCAAACTAGTGAATGCCCCAGAAGGCAATCGAGATGCGGTGGGTGAGCATGCCATCGGGATGTTGCTTTCACTATTTCATAACCTGAATCGAAGCAACCGTGAGGTAAAAAGTGGGAAATGGGATCGTGAAGGAAATAGAGGGATGGAGCTGAAAGGAAAAACGCTCGGGATCTACGGATATGGTTTCATGGGTTCGTCACTTGCCAAAAAGCTACAAGGCTTTGAATGTCGGGTATTGGCGTATGATAAGTACAAGTCTGATGTGGACTTGAACTGGGTGGAAAAAGTTGGTTTGGACGAATTTTTTCAAGAAGTGGAAATACTCAGCATCCATGTGCCGTTGACACGGGAGACAAATGAGTTATTCGATAGTGAATACTTAAGTAAGTTTTCAAAACTTAAGGTAATCATTAATACCAGCCGTGGCGAGGTGCTAAAATTGAATGCTGTCAACGAAGCCTTTGATTCTGGAAAACTACATGGAGCAGTGTTGGATGTTTTGGAAAACGAAAAGATCAGTAGCTTAACTGAAAGTGAGCAAGCTGAGTTTGATAAACTGGCCAATAATCCCAAAGTCCTGTTGTCACCCCACGTGGCTGGTTGGACTTTTGAGTCGTATGAGCGCATCAATGAAGTGCTGGTTTCTAAGCTTAAGAAGGAAGGGCTTGCGCACGTGAGCTAATTGTAAATCATCCACAAAAGATTTATATTTGCTCCCTACAGTCAAGAAATAAAAACACAGCAATAAACGAAGGCGGTCCTTTTGGGCCGTTCTTTTTTGTTATACACAGTTAAAGAATTTTAATATGTCGTCAGTAAATTATTATACCAAAGAAGGTTTAGAAAAGCTCAAGGAAGAGTTGAACCATCTGAAGACAAAAGGACGCTCGAACATGGCTAAGCAAATAGCTGAGGCTCGAGATAAAGGTGACTTGAGTGAAAACGCTGAGTACGATGCAGCCAAGGATGCCCAGGGATTGTTGGAATTAAAGATTTCTAAACTTGAAGGAGTTGTAGGGAATGCACGGGTGATCGATGAGTCAAGCCTCGATACGTCCAAGGTTGGGATCTTGTGCAACGTGAAAATTAAGAACAAAAAATCTGGTATGGAGGTGAAGTACCAGATTGTAGCGGAAGAAGAAGCAGATCTGAAGCTAAATAAGATCTCTATCAAATCACCAATCGGCAAAGGCCTGTTGGGTAAAAAACTTGGTGAAGTTGCTAAGATTAAGGTTCCTGCCGGTGAAATTGAATTTGAAGTTGTAGATATCTCTTACTAATGGCGTCTATTTTTTCTAAAATCATAGCGAGAGAGATACCTGCTCATATAGTGGCAGAGAATGATAAATACCTGGCTTTTCTGGATATCAATCCGTTAGCTCAGGGACACACGCTTGTGGTACCGAAGAAAGAAGTGGATTACATCTATGACCTGGATGACGACACGCTGGCAGGTTTGCATGTATTTGCTAAAAAAGTAGCGAAAGCAATCGAATCGGTGGTGGAGTGTGAGCGAATTGGGGTGACTGTAATAGGGCTGGAAGTGCCTCATGCGCACGTTCATTTGATTCCTATCAATGGCGTAAACGACATGAACTTTGCTCAGCCAAAACTGTCGCTTTCGAATGTAGAAATGACTGAATTGGCAAATAAAATAATGGAAGCTGTAGGCTAATTAGCTTACAGGATAAGGCAATATAAAGTGAGCTTCGAGAGGAGCTCACTTTTTTTGTGTAGACCAAATTACGCTTTTGGGTGTGCGCAGTAAATAGAAATAAGCACTAGATTAATTGGGCGAATGAATCCCCATTCTATTGCCTTCGGTATCCATGAAGAGTGCGAAATAGCCATTTTCTTCATCGATCATGGTTTTTTGAAGCACAATCTTACCACCACTATTTTCTACTTTGCTAAGGATGTCATTTAGATTATTGCCACCGTTGAGGTAAACCAATACGCCTTTATCAGAAGGTTCGTATCCTTCACCTTTGGTAATGACACCTGATACGGATTGTCCTTCACTTGGAAACAACCCCATCTCTGTTCCTTGCATATCTATTACCTCGATTTTGATATCCAGGATACTTTCGTAAAATGCTGCTGCTCTCGGCAGGTCTGTGGCTGGAATTTCGAAAATAGAGATAAAGCTGTTCATCTGTGCGGGCTCTTCTGAGCGGTTGAGTTGTTTGTGAGAAAATCCTAAAATAATGGTTCCTAAAAAGAGGAATGTGACTAATAACCCGGTTTTGTTTTTCATTTGTCAATTAATTTAGATACATAGTTAATACAC
>JAMWZA010000155.1 GCA_024305105.1 Marinoscillum sp. | reverse complement strand
AAGAGACAGCTGTAGCTCAGTGGCCATACTTGTTTTGAATAGAACTATAGACCCCCAATACAAAAAGATCATGTGCAGAATATAGATTGGATAGGCAGCCTTACTCAGGTAACTTAGCACCCTGTTTGACTTGTTGAGATACATTTTACCAAACGCGAGCAGAGAGAAAATCCATAGGTTGGATTCCAGAGACATCAATGGGTCAACTGCTTTGAAATTATAATAGAGCAATCTGGTAACATATAGCGCAACAGCTCCAGCCATAAAAACGAACCTCCAGGTGGTCAACATGTTCCAGAAGCGATCACCGCTGATGATGAAACAATAGCCAAAGAAGAAGGCCAAAAATCCCAGGAAGTAACCATGCCATGTCTTTGCGTAAAGCTCAAATATCCCCGGTTTTACGATCATGACTTCTGCAATCAGTGCCCCGATGACTATGAGTAGTCCTAGAGGTGAGCCAAAAAGGTTTTTGAGCTTTTTGCCAAAAGGACTTTCTGTTTGTACCAGATAAAAGATTGGTAGTAAGAGGATAACGTAAGTAAAAATATTGCCCAGAAACCATAGATGTCCCGCATTGGGAATGTACTGTGTAGGAAGTTCATAATACTTCTGAAATAAGTAGATATGAATCGGAGTGATGCATGCAAATCCAAAAACGAACGGAATCAGAATTCGCTTAGATCTTTCCAGAAACAAATCCTTCAAACTTCTTTTGCGAAGTGAAAAGGCGACACCCATGCCTGAAACGAAAAACAGAAAAGGGATGCGCCAGATATTGAGTAGCGCTAAAAAAGGCCAGGTTCCTTGAAGGGGTTCATCGCTTTGGATGAACCCGATCATCATGCCCCAGGGTTGAAAGGCTATCCCTATATGATAGATTAATAGGAAGCCTATCGCAATTACCCGGAGCCAGTCTATGTCGTATCTTCTGTCCATGATCTTACTGAAGCAGTGTTGCTACTTTAGGTCGTGTTTCTTCGATGTGTTGTAAATCCAGGGAGAAGCCCATTGGACTAAGCTGCTTTTCCATCATTACATAAACACCTTTGAGGTCACTAAATGGACCTTGAACCGATGCAAGTGGTGTGGAGTCGTAATTGTTCTTAATGGTCTTGTCCGCGCCATTTTCCAGTAGCATTTTGACAATCTGCGTTTCGCAAAAGAAGGCCGCAGTATGAAGAGCCGTGGATCCTTCATTGTTGGTGAAATTCACTTTCACACCGGCATCTAATAGTGCTTTGACAATTTCTTCATTTCCAAAAAGCGCAGCAGTAATCAATGGACTAGATCCGCCAAATGGATCAGGAGTATTTAAGTCAGTTCCGGCAGCAATGTGTTGCTTGACAGCTTCCAGGTTACCAGAAATGACCGCAGCATGAATTTCGATTTCCGGGGCTTCCACACCATTTATATTCTTTGCACTTGGTTGGCTGTTACAGCTACTTAGTGAAGCAATTGCGATCACCAAGGTGATTAAAAGACTTGTTTTTAATTGTGAAGTTTTCATTTTGTTTTGATGTTTGATTTTACTTGATTTTGATGACTACAAAGCTCATAAAGGGCAGTAAGGTGCTGTTAACAGCTATGAGGCAATTGCTGTCAAGTTTGGCTCAAGAGTATCAATTATGAAGATTACATATAAATTATGACGCAAACACGTAGATTTGACTTGGTTTTATTCTGAGTTCAAATGGAAAGTGAATTTTTAAGGCAAGCAAAAGAAACGGTCTTAGCGCACCTGTCTAATGAGCAATTTGGCGTGTCCGAGTTGGCTGAGCAGGTGAACATGAGCCGTTCAAATCTCTTACGTAAAATCAAGTCCGAAACGTCACTTTCTGCCAGTCAATTCATCCGAAACATTCGTCTGGAAGAGGGAGCAGCGTTGCTGCGTGAAGGAGAACTCAATGTGTCAGAAACAGCCAATCGGGTAGGTTTTGGAAGCACGTCCTATTTCATCAAGTGCTATCGGGAGCATTTCGGACACTCCCCCGGATCTGCTGGGAGTCACCCGGTTCAGGAACAGCATGTAGTACGGAGGAAGAGCTGTTTGGTTCCGTCTATTATTGCGGCTTTAGTGCTTGCTGGGGGAATTGCCTCCTGGTTCCTGTTGTCTGCTGAGGAACCAGTAGCAGGAGAAAAGAGTATTGCGGTGCTGCCATTTAAAAACGACAGTCCAGACTCTTCCAATGTCTATTTGATCAATGGCTTGATGGAAAATACCTTAAGCAACCTTCAGAAAATAAAGGATCTGCGGGTTGTTAGTCGTACATCGGTCGAGCGTTTTCGAAACGCACGGCTGACTGTAGCAGAGATTGCCAAAGAACTGCCTGTCAATTATCTGGTGGAGGGTAGTGGACAGAAGGTAGGTAACAAAATACAGCTCAATATTCAGTTAATTGAAACGGTCTCTGATCGCAGTATCTGGTCGAAGCAGTACAATCGTGAAGTGGAAGACATCTTTGCACTACAGCAAGAGGTAGCAAGTCGCATAGTTACTGAGATCCAGGCTATTATAACTCCTGAGGAACAAGCGCGTCTTCTTTCAATACCAACCAATAACATCGAAGCTTATGACTTGTTTCTAAAGGGCCGAGAAGCCACCAGGGCATACAATTCGGAAGGCTTGGATGAGGGAATCGACTATTTTAACCAGGCATTGGCGCTGGATAATGAATTTGGAGAAGCGTATGGCTCTCTGGCTATTTGTTACTACTACGCTGACTTTTTTAAAGCGGACAAGGCTCACACAGAGGAAATAAAGAATTTTTCGGATAAAGCATTTTTGTATGCTTCTAACTCACCAGTGAGTATGATAGCCAAAGGGTTGTACTACATGCATTTGGCTAACTACGATGAGGCGGAGAAGTACTTTTTAAAGGCTCACGAGTATGCGCCAGGATCTGCTGAGATTGTGAACCGGCTGTCGGACTTCTACACCAGCTACCGACCAAATACCGAGAAATATCTGGAATTCGCACTAAAGGGATTGAAACTTTCTGTATCCAACTCAGATTCGACTACCCAGAGCTATCTCTACTTGCATTTAAGTAATGCATTGATACAAAATGGTTTTGTGGATGAATCGCTGGAATACATTAATAAGTCCTTGGCACTAAAGCCGGACAACCCATTTGCTTACCTAAGGGCGTACATCTTATTCATTAAAAACAAGGACATGGTTCAAGTCCAAAACATGCTGATCAACGAGTTTGAAAAGGATACGGCACGTTTGGATATCCTTCAGGAGATTGGCAAAATCTACTACATCGACCGACAATATGATCAGGCGTATGAGGTATATCAGCGATTCAACAAAATCAGAGCGAATTTGGGGCTGGATATTTACCATTATGAGCACCTTAAAATCGGTGATACCTACATTCGTAATGGTAAATTAGAAGAGGGTAAGGCTTTCATTCAGGACTTTAAAGACTATGCATTTCAGGACCAGTCCCGATATGGTAGTTTGAATCTGGTCGCTTACTATGCTTATGAAAACCAACTTGATAGTGCCAGGCATTATATGGAGAAGTTCTCTGAGGTGACCAACTTTCCGTATTGGGTGTTACTTTATATAGAAGATGATCCGGTCATGTCCAATGTAGTAGACGAACCATGGTTCAAGAAAAACATTGAAAAGATGCAATCCAGTTTTTGGGATAACCATGAGCGGGTAAAAGCCCGATTAGAAGCAGAAAATCTTCTGTAGTATTTCAACCCATAGTCATCACATCTGAGGTCTATCAATTCTGGTAGTTTCCATTTTTCTGTTTTATGGTGGTTCCAAACAACCATGTCACTCGTTAGTTCCTATTTTTAGGTTTCCACATTTTATTCATACAGTCCTTTACTTTATTAAGCGGATAAAATCAGTTAAATTATGAAGGAAAGGCGTATTTCATACGTCATAATAATTCCTTATGGGTGAATAAATGTAATAAATTAATATTATCCTAAACTTGTAATAAACAACTTAAACTAGATCAAAAAATGGGAGATTCATTTCATGATGGCTCTGGAGATGTGACCAAGTGTCCGTTCCTGAGTGGTCCGGTAAACGTTCCAGCCGGAAAAGGAACAACCAATCTTGATTGGTGGCCAAATATGTTGAAACTCGACATCCTCCGTCAGCATTCGAACCTGACAGATCCGATGGGTGACGACTTTGATTATGCCGAGGCATTCAAATCATTGGACCTGAAGGCTGTGAAAAAAGACCTTCACGAACTGATGACTGATTCCAAAGACTGGTGGCCGGCAGATTATGGTCATTATGGACCATTTTTCATTCGTATGGCATGGCATGCTGCGGGTACTTACCGTATGACCGATGGTCGTGGTGGCGGTGGTACTGGCGCTCAGCGTTTCCCACCGCTCAATAGCTGGCCGGATAATGCCAACCTGGACAAAGCACGCCTTTTGCTGTGGCCGATCAAGCAGAAATATGGTAGTAAATTATCGTGGGCAGACCTTTACATATTGACAGGAAATGTGGCTTTGGAATCGATGGGTTTTGAAACGTATGGATTTGCTGGTGGTCGAAAAGATATTTACGAATCTGAAAAGGATATTTATTGGGGTTCGGAGAACGAAATGCTCGGTGTGAATCGATACACTGGTGAACGTGAACTGGAGAATCCGTTGGCAGCTTCACACATGGGGTTGATTTACGTAAATCCAGAAGGTCCTGATGCACAGCCAGATCCAGTAGCAGCTGCTCGAGATATCCGCGAGACGTTTGGGCGAATGGCCATGAACGATTACGAAACGGTAGCATTGATTGCGGGTGGCCATACCTTTGGTAAGACACATGGAGCTGTGAACGACGGTGAATACCTGGAAGCAGAACCGGCAGGAGCACCAATCGAGCAAATGGGAATAGGTTGGAAAAGCAAACACAAGTCTGGTAAAGCGGGGGATACTTCTACTTCCGGTCTGGAAGGTGGCTGGACCAGAACTCCTGCCAAATGGAGCCATGATTATCTGGAATTCCTTTTCAAATATGATTGGGAAAAGTATCAAGGTCCAGGAAAAAAATGGCAATGGAGACCTGTAAGTGATCAGGCAGAAGAACTCGTTCCAGACGCTCACGATCCGAATAAAAAGCATGTGCCATTTATGCTTACCACGGACATTTCCATGAAAGCAGATCCTGCTTATGAGAAGATCTCGAGAAACTTCTTAGAAAACCCGGATGAGTTTGCAGAAGCGTTCGCGAAAGCATGGTTTAAGCTGACTCACAGAGACATGGGACCTAAGGCCAGGTACTTAGGACCAGAGGTGCCTAAAGAAGATTTGATGTGGCAGGATCCGATTCCAAAGGTGTCGCACAAGCTGATTGATGACAAAGACATAGCAGACCTGAAAGGCAAAATCCTTTCGAGTGGTCTATCTGTTTCTGAGTTGGTTTCAACTGCATGGGCTTCTGCTTCCAACTTCAGAGGGTCAGATATGCGTGGAGGAGCCAATGGTGCTCGCATCCGATTAGAGCCACAGGTAAACTGGGAAGTGAATAACCCAACACAGCTGGGTAAAGTACTGGATCAATTGGTCGCTATACAAAAAGAGTTCAATGGTGCTGGTCAAGGTGGAAAGCAAGTTTCTTTGGCGGATTTGATTGTTCTTGGTGGGGCAGCAGGTGTTGAGAAGGCAGCTAAAGACGCTGGAAATGATGTGAAAGTACCGTTCACGCCAGGAAGAGCTGATGCCACGCAAGAGCAGACCGATATAGAATCATTTGAGGTGATGGAGCCTGCAGCAGATGGCTTTAGAAATTATAAGAACAACAAGCATGCTGCCAAGGCTGAAGATTTGCTAGTTGACAAAGCGCAATTACTGACGTTAACCGCTCCGGAAATGACGGTTCTGGTAGGAGGTATGCGTGCACTAGGAGCAACATGGGATGGTTCCAAGCATGGAGTGCTAACAGATAAGCCTGGACAGTTGACTAATGATTTCTTTGTTAACCTGCTGGACTATGATACCGAGTGGAAAGCCACTACTTCTGATGATGCCAATACCTTCACGGGTAAAGAGCGTTCATCAGGTACTACCAAGTGGACAGCTACCAGAATGGACTTAATCTTTGGACACAATGCCGAGCTAAGGGCCATTTCAGAAGTGTATGGTGGTAGCGATGCTCAAGGCAAATTCGTGAAAGATTTTGTAAAAGCCTGGGACAAGGTGATGAACCTCGATCGATTTGACTTAAAGTGATACAATCTCAGATTGTGATATAGTTTAGAAAGGCGGTCTTAAGACCGCCTTTTTTAGTGGTGGTAATTCATAATGTGCTTGGCACTCGGGCTCTTATTTCTGAAATTTTAGACAGACTTTGCGATTGATCTATTCTTGAATATTTTGCTTTTGATAGATAAATAAATCATATGATACAGCAAACCAAAATGAGTAATCGGGTGCTTTCGATTACCCTTTTCGGAAAATTAAGCCAAGTCGGATCAAACCGGAATATTGGAAAGCTGTAATCCACAAAGAACAGCAGAATAAGTACTATCCAGTTTTCATTACTTATCTAAATTAGCCTGGCAAGTAATGCTACACCGTTAAATAACTAAACGCCGTTTAAGTATTGTGAAAGCCTTATCATAAAGTTTTAAACCACTTATTAAATTCTTCACTCATCTGTTTGGGGTGTGCTTCTGAAAGAAAGTGCTTTCCTTTTCCAAGGAATACAAATTCCGCATTATTGAAATTGTCCATAGCATATTCTACTGCCGCTTTTTGATTCACTAGTCCCTTTTTCGCATACATGTATAAAATGGGAATATCTGTTTCTGCCATTCCCTTTGATATCCCATCAAGTATGCTGGCAAATTCACTTTTTCCTTTGCCTTTAGTATATGAGAGAACTGCAGGGTCTGGACCATTGATAATAGCATATCTTCTTCTTTCTTCATCCCATGGATCGTTGTAGAACGGATAGGCTTCTTTGGGTAGTTTTCTTCCCGTAAAGAAATTGACAGCTAATTTTTTACCGGCAAAGTTTCGTTTCACCATCCATTTTACGTTTCCTTTTTTGGTTCTGGTGATTCTCATAAATGCACGAAAGCTAAACGGCAATTGGTCGTACATTACCTCTGCTGGCATAAATGGCGCTTCAAACAGTACAATCCCTTTTACATTTTGGGGTTCTCTTATCGCATAGAGCATACCCACTATTGAACCTATATCCTGTACATAAAGTGTTATGTTTTTCAATTTTTTCGCTGCTACAAAATCAGTAAACATCTTGTACTGTACCTCAACAGAAGTTATGCTATCAGCGGGAAAAGAAGATTTGCCAAAACCAAGAAAATCTAACGCAATCACTTTTTTGTCATTATCAATATTGGGTATGATATTACGCCATACATAAAGATTAGCTGGTAAGCCATGTAACATGAAAACTGGGTCTCCTGCTCCCGATTCTACATAATGAATATTTTCTGAACCAATGCTGATATACTTGGATTCAAAAGGGAATTCAGCTGAAATATCCTTTTCCACTTTAGTTGCTTTCCCAGGGTAAATGTCTTGGGCAGTTAGTGCTGTCTGTCCTAATAGGACAATTGCAACTACGATTGTTTTTATGAAAGTATTTTTCATTTTTACTTCTTTCTTAAGTTTTGGAATAGTCTGATAAAAATGTAGATATGGCTTATAATAGTAATTGGACCAATAATTACGGACATCCACCAGATACCACCGATATCATAATTATAAAACTCGAGTGCTGAAGCCCTAGGCAGTGCTGTCATTAAATCTGCAAATCCCCAAATATTAAAAATCCAAACAAGTGGTATAGCAAACTTCCATTTGACTTTAAGAGCATACGTGGTTATCAGTGCTAAAATTGCTACACTATAATCCCAAACACCAATTGTAAATGCTAAATCCTTTGGAAACTCATCATAGATTTGATGATCAACCATAAACATCATACCGAGATATCTTATTCCTTGTAAAAAGACAAAAGGTATTAATGCTTCTTTGATAGGTAAGTGAGAAATTTTTGGAATAACGAACCACTTTAGGGCGAAGAATGCCATTAACAATGCTGCAATTGTTTGTAGATTGAAAATTGTGAAATTGTCCATTTTTAATTGTTTTGAATGAGTGAACTATTAAATGCATTTACAGAAAATATTGCTGCCACCACCACAAACATTGACCTTACCCAATGAAGCACAAGCCACAAATTGAGTTTGCCTGAGGCAACTTCCTCTGAGTATTTTATGTCCATAAAGCCGAAGTTGGTGGGCAAGTGATAGACACTGGTAATGGTGCAGGTAATCATCAGACAGATAAGTGCAATCGTCCAATTCTTTCGGACAGCTCTTTGACCTTTTGTATTGACTACCATTGCTACGGTGGCAATAATTGCTGGAAGTAAAATACCCATTGTAGGGGCTAGGAGCAATGGGAACTGAATCTCGAATTGCCGCATAAACTCCATGGGTTCCAGTGTTTGCCAATAACCACCAAAGCCAAGGCCGATAACTAGTAGATTTCCGATAAAGGCCGAAGTGCCAATAATGGCGATATAAGGAAGTGCTTTTTTCATGTTATTTATTTTTTGGAATTGGTTGTTTATTAAGTTGGCCGAAAATGAATTTTGGAGCCAATCTGCTCATCAGTTTGAGTTGCTTTGAAAGCCCAGGCGTGATTTCCTCTTTTCCATTCGTAAAATCCTTCCAAAATATAGCGGCCATTTTCTCAGGAGCCATCGGCTTTAAGTTGTCGTCTTTCAAGTCTGCATCTTTGGCCAGTTTGGTATCGACCACCGGAGGTAATAATTCCACAACTTTAATCCCATGTCGCCTTAGTTGCGGCCGGATGGCTAATGTCCAAAAGTGCAGTGCAGCCTTGGTGCCAGAGTAAGTCGGTGCTTGCGCAAAAGGCACATAGGCTAAGCCCGAAGACGTATTGATGACGGTTCCTTTCTTGCTTTTCTTGAGTTGTGGCAGAAAGTAGTGCAGTAAACGAATGGGTGCGTGGAAGTTGATTTCTATCTCGGTAAATTGACGTTCTAATTGATTTTGTTCATTCCCTGCATCTACCAAATTCATGATACCTGCATTGTTGAATAGCACATCAATACCGCCAAAAGTCTGCTCCATTTTCAGGACCAATGCTTTTACATCCTCTTCGTTGCATACATCGCCTTGCTCAATATGAATAGTAGGGAGGTCAGTCTTTACCTTTTGGAGTTTGGATAGATTTCTTCCTGTTACAACCACTTCATAGTTGTTATCAAGGAACTTCTTTGCTATCGCTAGTCCAATTCCGGAACTACCTCCAGTGATAAGTACTACTTTTTTAGATTTGGCCATTTATTAACTGAGTTTGTTTTGCCCCTTAGACAACTCACCCACTCAGGTGTGACCACTTGGTAGAAAAATTTAATTCAAATTGAGGTTATTGCGCCAATTGGGGCTTTCCAGGATGGATTGCAGGAAATTTTTTTTGTCAAATTGGGTTTTGAAGCTATGGTCTCTGTGTAATTTGGCGTAAAGATCTTCAGCTTCTTCAACCAATTGATTTGCTTTTGGCTCTAGTTCTTTTTGAAACGTAGAATACTCCCTGCGATTGAATAATAGGTTTTTGGCATCCACCATACCATTGTCAAGAGCTATAGTCACTTTTTTATGACACCTGCATGGGTTTGCCTTATTCACCAAGCCACATTTGTTTTTCATAAAATTGTGAAGGTCATTTCTGGCTCTGCTCAATTTCTTTCTATAGGTATCTTTTGAAACACTCATGATTTCAGAGCCGATGTTATGGTCAGCATCAAAAATATCGCCCATTATATATACAAGCCTTTGCTCTTTAGTTAGGCACAAAAGCATCCCTGACAGACATTGTAAACGCACTTCCCTGATTTCTTCTTTTTTGCTTTCCTGCTCCTCCAGGGAAATATCAAAGCTTGGTGCATTATCTAAGGCATTCCCTAAATCATCAAAATTATCGGGAAACATAGAATTGCTTTTTTTCTTTTCATTCAAGAAATGATTCCACACAATTCGATAGGCCCAGGTTCTAAAAGCGCTTTCACCTTTAAATGAACTGAGATTAGAAATGATTTTTATCAAAGCTTCTTGCGTCAAGTCTTCCGCTTGCGAAGGGTCACCAATCATTTTCCAGGCAATGTTGTAAATGAATGGTTGGTGTTTTTGTATTAGATTATTTAGAGACGCTTTATTGCCCAAAAGAACTTCTGAAACTAAAGTTGCATCCGTCTTGTCTGTTGTATATGTCGTGGAAAATGGATTCATTTTGTCTTTTTAATTGCCAGTAATTACTTCATAATGTGCACTAATTCCTGTTAAAACTTTATAGGATAATTTGTAAGTAATTAATAAGAAGCCTGTTATCCCTTAATGGATGGTTGTGGGAGTTACTGGCTCAATCAAGCTTGAAATTAACGGGTTTTTGAGGTTATGCGCAAGTAGTAATTGCTAATTCTCCACTACATTCTTCAGACCAAGCAATGTTTTGTATGGTAGTTCGGCGATTGACGTGTTCGCCAGCCAGATCGGGAGATTTTTACCTGGTTCGGAGTGAAATTGATAGGTAAGTTTCGTGTAATCATTGAAGGTCTTCAATTGAATAATTCCACTTGCTTTTTCCATACGAACAAGCCCTTCTTTTACTGGTAAGTAGTCGGGGAGGCCATCCAGTGAAATGATCACTTCTTCTGGGTCACTTTTGTCGATGGTCATTTTATACACCATGTCTCTGTTGCTATATGGCCATGGAAATATCGTTTCTACATAATTGTACTGTACGTTCTTTTCCTGTTTCAGCACTTTTGATGTCCTCGTATATCCATACCACTCGATGTAGTCCTCTGCTTTTCGTAGGATGCTTAAAATCTCATCAATGGTGGCTTTTACTGTTATGGTTGCTTTGAAAGCTTTGAAGGCTGAGTTTTCTTCATATCTGGTATACACGGTGATGCCATTCTCTTGCATATCAATCTCCCAGTCAGGTTGAGCCTGTAGAATTTGGCCAATGAACATACAGCAGATCAAAATGGGTAGTGATTTAAAAATTATCATGACTTTGGCTAGCATATTGGTTGCTTAGTTTGATAAAGTCTGACAAAGTAATAGAGGAAGAATAGGGCAAAGATGAAATCGCCAATGATGACGATGAAGACGATAGGTCCAGCTAGATCCGATAAATAGAATTTTAACAGTGATATGGCAAATCCAACTTTACCTATTCCACCCACAATAACAATTCCGGTATGCTTTAGCGGATTGTAGGCAACTAGTGAGTAGCCAATGAAATACACCAATGTGGTGCCCCATGCTCCCTGATAGATGCTATAATATAGCGGGTCGGTCAGTTCTCTGCCAAAGAACCCCTGAAAGGTATAGGTAGTGTTGAAATAGCCAAAAATGGCACCAATTAGATTCCATAAAGCGGAAAAAATGAAAATGGCTCGGAAAATGGTAATCTCTTTATTTCGCATCGTAACAACATTTTAAAGGTTAAATCTGTCACAAAGAAGCTATACGCAGTGATCTTCTGCATTTACATATGTAAAGAAATGCCGTTAACGACTGAGGTTTTTTCTAATCCTGCTGAGTTGGGTAGGGCTGATGCCTAAATATGCGGCAATGTGGTACTGAGGTATTTTCAATTCGATTCCTGGGTATTCTTTTTGCAGTAGTAAATAGCGTTTTTCTGCATCTAGCAGGGCCATCTCGATCTCCTTTTTCTCATTTATTAGAAAATAACTTTCGGCAATGATTCTTCTGAGTTTTTCGATTTCATAATTGCCTTGTGACAGTTCCTCAATTCGATGAAAAGAGGCCTTCCAAATGATGCAATCTGTCAGCGCTTGCTGTGCAACAGCATTTTCTTCTTTGCTAATGAGTGCTGCATAGGAACCGATGATGGAAGGCGCCGAAAAGAACGTTTTGTTGTATTCTTTTCCGGATTGATCAATGTAGTATGCTCTCACGATTCCCTTTTCCAAAAAAGCTATTTCTTTTGCATAGTGTCCTTTTCGGATAAAATATTCTCCTTTTTTTAATGTAGCGGGGACATAAAGTTCAGTCATCAGGCGTTTGGTCTCTTCGGAAAGAGGTGTGATTTGATTGAAGAATGCAATTAGCTGCTCCATGGATTGAATAGTAGATGCTTGGTTTTTGAGTAATATAATTTATATCTGCATCTAAAATAGGGTTGATACTTGGCAAGTGCTAATTAAAAGACGCCCGAAACTCTAATGGGGACTGGTTAGTTTTACGTTTAAATAATCTGCTAAATGATTGAGAATGCTCAAAGCCAAGCGAATAAGCTATTTCACTCACTGAAAGTTGCGTAGTGGATAATTTCTCTTTTGCTTTTTCGATGAGTTTTTCATGGATATGCTGTTGCGTGTTTTGGCCAGTTAAGATTCTTAGCAAACTGCCAAGATAGTTGGATGAGATCAGGAGCTGATCAGCAACATCCTGCACGGAGGGTAGTCCAGTGCTTGCTAGATCTACACGATTGAAGTACTCTGTCAGCCAATCGTCCAACTTGGCTAGAACCTGATGGTTAGAAATTTTACGTGTCAGAAACTGGCGTTGATAAAAGCGCTGGGCATAATTAAGTAGTACTTCTATCTGAGAAATGATGATCTTTTGACTAAACTCATCAATGTTGGTATGGTACTCCGACTGGATGTTTTTCATGATACCGATCATAGATTGTTCTTCCTTGTCGGAAAGAAATAGTGCTTCATTGATGTTATATCCAAAAAACGTATAGTTTTTGATCCCTTTAGCCAGTTTGCTCCCCCAGAGAAAATCAGGATGAACAAGTAGTACCCAACCTGTCGGATGATAAGCGGGTGCCTTGTGCACTTTGACGCTGATCACCTGACCTGGAGAAACGAAAGACATCAGTCCCTCATCAAAATCATAGGGTTGCTGACCATAACGAACCTTCCCGCTCAAGCCTTTCTTTAGCGCAATGGAATAATGACTGTTTACTATTGTGATTTCATCATGATCTTGTGGGTAATTAACCTGGCTGTAATCAACCAGGCTTACCAGCGGGTGTTCCGGTTTTGGGAGACCTGCTAGCTCGTGATATTGGGATATAGATTTGATATGGTACATACTTAAAAAAC
>JAMWZA010000154.1 GCA_024305105.1 Marinoscillum sp. | reverse complement strand
TGGTATGCTCCAGGCTAGTTTGAAAATATCGTTCACCGATATTTTCAGGCGCATGCAATAATGGGAATACCTGCTAAAACCCTTGCACTAGCTGAAAGACAACACACTTTTAAATGCATCATCGCAATGAAAGTCATGCGGTTACGTTACCAGACGCGTTTTTCAGTAGGCCCTATTTATTTCGCCTACATCGCTCAGAGCAATACTTCACCGCTCCCCATACGTCGGCCCATTTCTTCCGCCAGGTAAAAGGCCTTCCGCAAACCACGCAGGTTTTAATTGGTAAATCAGACTTTTTTTTAATCTTCATGGCCATCGATTTTTAACTGTATGCTTCTCCAAAATGGTCTTAGCATACTTTTTCACGTCCTGATTACCCTTCATACCATACAGCGTTTTACTTGCAAAACGATAAGTCTCTTTGATATTTACAATCGGGGTTGGATAATTTCTCCCAGTTTCAAATCCATAATAGTTTTGATCAATAGAGGTCATTTTCCATGGTTCCAATGCAAAAACGGCTGGTAAACCCTTGAGCTCTGGAAGCCATTTTTTAATAAAGACAGCATCCGGATCATGATCCTGAGACTGCTTAACTGGATTGTAAATTCTAATGGTGTTGATCCCAGTCACACCTGCCTGCATCTGAAATTGAGGATAGTGTATCCCAGGTTCAAAGTCTAAAAACTGTTGGGCCAGAAACAAAGCGCCCTCTTTCCAGGGTTGCCATAAATGATGTGTCAGAAAAGACACCAACATGGAACGCATTCTGAAATTTAGATATCCCGTTTCCTTTACACATCGCATACAAGCGTCTACCAACGGATAACCAGTTTCAGCATTTTTCCAGGCATTCAATAAATCAGTGTTGAGCGTATTTCTGATTTGATCATATCCTGCATTAATGTTCTCAAACTCATACCTACCTTCCATCTCAAACTTTTGAATGAAATGACAATGCCATCGCAATCGGGATCCAAAAGCGATTAAGTTGCGCTTGTTGCCTTCTTTCTTCGCTTTAAGCATCGCATGATAAATTTGTTTGATACTTAAGTTACCCCAGGCCAAATAAGGACTCAGTCGGCTACAGCTCCGTCTGCTCTCTGTTGGTTTAGATATATGCTGATTGTACGCCGTTCCCCGCTCTTCAAAAAAAGTGATCAAGTATTGGCTAGCCAGACTTTCACCCCCACGCTGCATCGGATGGGCGTCATCCAGCGCGTTCAAAAAATCAGCATCAGAAAACCTATCGACTAATTCTTGATCGTATAGAAGCTTAGTCTTAGAAATTCGCACCTCTACCAACGGCTCACTCATGGTCGTATACCAAGCCTTACTCCAGCCATCCCTATTCACCCATCCTCGTTTGACTCCATTCGTCTGAAACTCGATCCACTTTATTCCTTGCTGATTGAAGTGATCTGACACTTTTAGGTCTCGATCATAAGTAATCTGAATACTCGTTTCCTGATAGGAAAAAACATTTTGAACATCGTAAAACTCCACAACAGTCTTGAAAATCGACAGACAGTCTCCATATAGGACATGGATTTTCCCTGATACTTCAGATTGCATCGCCTGTAAGCTCTCCCACACAAACCGCCAATGCCTAAGACTATACGCTGAAGAACTGATAACATCAGGCTCAAATACATAAACCAACAAGACCGGCAACTCCTCCTGCATGGCTCGAAATAGCGGTTCATGATCCGACAAACGAAGATCTCGTTTGAACCACACAATATTTACTCGCTTTCTAGTCACTTCCTGCCAACATTACGTGGATACACTTTGTTGCTGCAGCGATGAAGATTAAAGAAAAATACCAACTCGATGAACGGGACATTGACCGCATTGTAGAGATGGCCTGGGAAGACCGTACGACTTTTGATGCCATTTACGATCAGTTTGGAGTGCCCGAAAAAGACGTTATCAAACTAATGCGAAAAGAAATGAAGGCCAGTAGCTGGCGAATGTGGCGAGAGCGTGTGCAAGGAAGAGCAACAAAGCACGCCGCACAAAGAGGCTTTCAAAAAGGTAAATTTAAAAGCAATCTCCAACGAGCGATTACCCATAATAAAATCAGCAAACGCTAAGGTCGGCTTGATATTAGGCCCAGTCTTTTCAGTTATTCCAAAACTATTCGGATAGAGCAGTCAGCAAAACGTATATTCAGATTCTAATTCTAAGGATTATACCACATTATTACTAATTTCGCCAAGTTGACTCAAAACTATCAAGATGGGATATCAAAAAATTAATGTAATTACCGGTTGGATTGTGTTTCTCATAGCGCTAGTCGTTTATGTGATGACTATCGAACCAACAGCAAGTTTTTGGGACTGTGGTGAATTCATTGCTTGTTCTTATAAGCTGGAAGTACCACATCCTCCGGGCGCACCATTCTTCTTATTAACTGGACGCATCTTTTCCATGTTTGCCGGCGGAGACGTAGAAAGCGTTGCCTATTGGGTAACCATGGTGAGTGTCGTAAGTACTGCCTTTTCCATCCTATTCTTGTTCTGGTCAATCACCCATCTGGCAAAAAGAGTGCTGGGGATCAAAAAAGGTGAAGAAACCAGTGCACAAACCATTTTACTCATGGGTGCTGGTGTGGTTGGTGCACTATCATGTACGTTTTCCGACTCTTACTGGTTCAGTGCAGTGGAAGCGGAAGTTTATGGTATGTCCGCATTCTTTACCGCGTTTGTTTTCTGGGCCATTTTGAAATGGGAAAACATTGAAAATGAGGCTGACCGCAATAAGTGGATCATCTTGATAGCCTACATGATCGGACTTTCCATTGGAGTTCACTTGCTAAATCTTGTTACGCTTCCGGCTCTTGGTTTGATTATTTATTTCAAACACAATGATAAAATCACCAAAAAAGGAATCTTCCTGACCATGGCAGCAGCTGGTGCGGCGATTATTCTTATTATGATCGGAATCATCCCTGGCTTGCCTTCACTTGCCGGAAGCCTGGAAATATTCTTCGTAAATGGATTGGGACTGCCGTTTGGTTCGGGCGTAATCTTCTTCTGTATCGCATTCCTTGCAGCCCTTGTTTATGGCGTTTACTACTCAATCAAAAAGCAGAAGCTGACGCTAAACACCATTCTGCTCTGCTTTACATTCATTATGATCGGTTACTCATCGTACACGTTGGTGTTGATTAGAAGTAGTTACAACCCACCGATCGATGAAAACAACCCTGAGGATATCCTTTCATTCGTATCCTACCTTAAGCGTGAGCAGTACGGATCACGACCGCTATTTCATGGACAGTACTATACCGCTTCTGTAGAGTCTCAAAAACAGGGCGATGCTATCTACATGAGAGGCGAAGAAAAGTACGAAATCAAAGATTACAAACTTGACTATGTATACGACCCGGCTCAGACAACCATTCTTCCGAGAATGTACTCTGGATCTGAAGTGCACAAACGACGCTACAGGGAAATTACCGGGCTGCAACCTGGTGAAAAGCCAAGTTTCAGTGACAATATCTACTTCATGATCCGCCATCAGGTCGGGACCATGTACATGAGGTATTTCCTATGGAATTTCTCTGGAAGAGCATCGGATGAGCAAGACGCAACCTGGCTCGGGATTCGAGATGCCATGGAGTCCGGTTTACCAACAATCCTGGAAGAAAACAAAGGAAGAAACATCTATTACTCCCTTCCGCTATTATTAGGACTTCTTGGATTGTTTATCCAATACAAAAAAGATGTCCGATACTTCTCTGTAACTCTTCTCTTGTTTTTCCTAACAGGAGTTGCTTTGGTGTTGTATTTAAATTCTCCACCAATCGAACCACGAGAGAGAGACTACATCTACTCCGGTTCGTATTATGCATTTGCTATATGGATAGGATTTGGTGTGCTGGCCATTTATGAGCTGCTGGGAGCTGTCTTGAAAAACAAACAAGTCCTCGCGATCATTGCCACCATCATTGGTCTGGCCATACCAACCATTATGGTAGCCGAAAACTGGGACGATCACGATCGATCTGATAGATACTTCTCAGTAGATGCCGCAAAAAACTATTTGGAAACATGTGCTCCTAACGCCATCATATTTACCGGTGGTGATAATGACACCTTTCCGCTTTGGTACGTACAGGAAGTAGAAGGTGTTCGGACGGACGTTCGTGTGGTAGTACTCAGTTACTTCAATACCGACTGGTACATTAGCCAAATGATGCGTGATGCTTATGAGTCTGAGCCATTGCCATTCGGACTTTCATTAAAAAATTACCAGCAAGGTGGATTGAATGATTACCTTCCTGTAGTGGAGAATCCGAATATCAAAGGTGCAATCAACGCCAATAGGTTCCTCGACTTGATTAAAGAAGAGCGTAAAGCCTTACAGATTCCATTGAGCACAGGATCATATTATAATTCTGTGCCTGCAAAAGCGATGTTCATGAACGTTGATGTCAACAAAGTGAAGTCGCTGGGTATTGTACCAGAAAACCTGAAAGACCGGATCGTTGACCGTATGCAATGGAGCATCAAGGGTAGAGGCCTTGAAAAGAGTGATCTTGCCGTAATTGACCTATTGGCTAATTCCAACTGGGAACGACCGATTTACATGAACACAACATCGCTTGCATCGGTGAATTTTGACATCCGTAAGTATGCCGTGCAGGAAGGTATTGCTTACCGAATCCTGCCAATTCAAAATCCAAACCCGCAGGACTATCAAGTGGACTTGGAAAGAATGTATGACAATGTCATGAACAAATACCAGTGGCGTGAACTTGATAATCCAGATGTCTATTACTCTGAAGATTACAGAAACTTCTGTTTGAATCATCGATCTGCATTCAATTCTCTCGCCATCAGTTTGATGGAAGATGGTCAGTATGACAAAGCAGCGGAAGTTGTTGCTAAGAGTTTGGAAGTCATGCCAAATAAGTCCATTCCGTATGATTATTTTAACATGCAGCAAGTTGGCATACTACTGGAGCTTGATCAGCTAGAGACGAATGGTGGAAGCGAAGTAGATGCGCCATCTAATTTGAAAAGCATGGCCGACAATATTTCTGAGATTACAGTTAAGAATACTTCCGAAATGCTCGATTACATGATCAGGAAGCAAAACTATAACCTGCAGGAAATGCAACAAATGCTAATTTCTCTGAACACAATAACCAGAGCGTATCGGTCTAGTGGATACAATGAGGAGGCCAAGAAATATGAAGAGATCTTCAACAAGTACTACCAGACCTTCCAAAATGCATCCAGGTAGATTAAGCGAGGTAATATCAATATAGAAAAAAGAGGCCGTGTCAAAAAGTTACTTGTAACCATTTGACACGGCCTCTATCATCATTTATAGGGGTTATATTATTGATCTAGTCAATCGAACTTACAAGAGCAAAGTCTACTGGTATCAGATGCTCGTCAAAACTCAAACGCTCCTCCCCTTTATCCTTAGACTTGACATCCATGATGTAGTAAATCTGCTCATCATTGAAATTCGTAATCCTCTTAAACTCCTGTACTTTGTACTTACCATACTTATCGTCCAGGTAGTAAACCACCGATAGAGGTAGTGATTTGGTCATATCCAACTCTTCACTCAACCGTGTACCACTAGAAGTATAAACCACATTGTAATTCTCTCCTTCAAAAGCAAAGGAAGCTCTTAACGTCACTTCACTCATTTGGTACCATCCCTGACTTTCACTGTTGGGGTAGTGATTAAAGTGCCATTTTAATACTTCAAACGACACGTCATCTTCAGCGACTACCTGAGCATCACAAACTGATATAATACCAAACAAAAAACCGGTAATTACAAGTTTAACAAAATATCCTTTCATGTCTATGGTGATTTTAAGATTCTTATTAAATCTAAGTACTATTCTTAGAAAAGAAGCAATTCATTCGACAAAAAATCCAATTCAAGGGACGGAAAGGCATGCAAATCAGTCGACTTTTTAATAATCAACCTAAATAGCTATCGCAAATTAGTTTATTTTGATTTAGCGCGTCATAAATTAGAATTATCGCAGCAACTCAACATGATTGAAACTTGATCAACTCTTATTTCACTGTCGGATCACTCCACTTTCATGATTTCGCAGATCAGCAGGATCAGTATCTGACTCTGAGAGTTGTTCTTCACTTGCAGCAAGTTCAAGCAGTTCGTTTAAGTCAGGCTGCCCGGCATCTACCCAGGCCGTAAACCAAAAATCACCCACCATTTTGATCGCTTTTCGCATCTGGCGTTCCACCATTCCGTTGAGCATTTCGTGGTATTCTTTAGAGAAGTCATAGGAGTAAACCCGAACTGTAGAGGCTCCACGCTCTTCGAAACTAAACTTTTTGTCCTCAGTAAATTTTCGAGTAAGCTCTCGCTCAAAGGCCAAAACGGAATCCAGTGCGGCATGAGCTCCTTCTACGGCACCCCAGGCTTCTATCTGGGTATTATCGATATAGGTTGCTTTTCCTACGAATAAATCATAGTCCTCAAAAAACAATTCCGGTAATCGGGATTCCCAAAATCCATGAATACCGTATTGCCCGGTGAGCTGACCATTGTAATTTTCAGTGGTATGTAGTGGCACATTGGCATCACCTATGTAATGACCAATATCCGCAGAGTACCTCAAGATACGATCCACATCCTTACTAAGCATGGCCTGTGTGAGTTGGTACTTGACCAGGTTAATGTGCCATGGCACTATTCCGTAAGCCTGCAAGCTATCCTCTCCATATTTTTTCACTGCATCTCCCCAGTATCGTGGCATCTTATATATGGCGCTATCCCCATACACATCTATATCAATGTAGTGCCGCGCTGCTTCTTCCTTCATTACATACCTCCTTTTATCAGGATTTACGGCTTTATCTGTCAGGTACTGGATATTGTGTTTATAAAACCGAATCATCTCGGGTGGCAGGGTGAATACCGCCATTCGATTTATACGCTCATGCGCGTAAAATCCCCACCCCATATGGAAGACACTTAGAAGTATCAGAATGCAAATTGTTAACGTTCGTTTCATCGGCAGGCAAAAGATACATTTTTTCTGTCAATTTTTATCGGATAGAATGCGCTGAGTATTTGTTTTATTTATCAATTACTTTATCTTTGCATCCCTTAATCAAGGATAGGAGAATAACAAGCTTATGGCAAATCATAAATCCGCATTAAAAAGAATACGATCTAACGACGCGAAGAGATTGAGAAATCGCTACCAGCATAAGACTGCACGTACTTATATAAAGCGATTGAGAGATACTACAGACAAATCTGAGGCTGAAAAGCTCTTGGGTGAAGTGATGGGTATGGTAGATAAATTAGCGAAGAAGAATATCATTCACGCTAACAAAGCTGCTAACCTTAAGTCTAGTCTGACCAAAAGAGTCAACACGCTTTAAGAGCTCGTTTTTAAGATATACGCACCCTACTTGATGTGTCAAGTAGGGTTTTTTGTTATCTTCAATCCTGTAAGATTGACAGATAATGGAAAAAGCCGCGAATACTCACCTTTCAATTACCAAATGGGCGGAAGAAGATAGACCCCGGGAAAAGCTATTGCTTAAGGGAAAATCAAGTTTATCAGACGCCGAACTTATTGGTATACTGCTTGGATCAGGCACAAGAACACTTAGTGCTGTTGATTTGGCCAAGCAAATTTTAAATTCGGTCAACAATGACCTACATACTTTAGCTAAACTCTCCGTATCGGATTTGTGTAAGTTTAAAGGTATTGGAGAAGCCAAAGCAATCACTATTGTCAGTGCATTGGAACTGGGTCGTCGTAGAAAAGATGCGGAACCCGTAAAACAACCCAAGATCACTTGCTCCAATGATGCATACCAGCTAATCAAACCAGAGTTGGCTGATTTATCGCACGAAGAATTTTGGATCCTTCTACTCAAGCGCAACAACCAGGTCATCAAAAAGGAGCAAATCAGTCTCGGTGGTGTATCAGGCACTATCGTCGATCCTAAAATTCTTTTCAAGAAAGGACTGGATGTTTTAGCTAGTGGACTCATTCTGATACACAACCACCCATCTGGCAATTTGAAACCAAGTGAAGCAGACATTCGCCTCACCAAAAAACTCAAAAGTCTTGGTCAAATGCTGGAGATTCCTGTTTTGGATCATTTAATCTTCACTGATCATGGATATTTTAGCTTTGCAGATGAATCGTTAATGTGATATGAAAAAAATAGCGTATTTCGCAGGTATTATTATTTTACTGGTTGTAATCTACACTTCATTAACTGGAGGAAGTAATGACCAAAGTTATAGAGAAGCCGTAGCGGACATTAGAGCTGATCGGGTTAGGTTTCTAAAATCATCGGAACAGTCTCCTTTCCAGCAGTTTGATAAAAAATATCAACCGGTCGCTTATTTCCCGATCAATTCGGAATACAAAGTTAGAGCGAACCTCGAGAGAATTCAATCTCCAACTCGCATGGCTATTCAAAACAGCGATGGCACCACCACGACTTACAGTCGGTTTGCCTATGCGCATTTCAAGCTGGAAGGCCAGGATTTAAGACTACTCATTCTTAAACCTGCTGGATTCGGCTCATTGCCTAATACTTACTTCACCGCCTTTGCCGATGACACTAGCGGAAGCACGACCTATGGTGGTGGGCGATATCTTGATCTGGACATAGGCAAATCAGACAACATCGAAATAGATTTTAATCTGGCGTACAATCCTTATTGTGCTTATGTAGAAGAATATTCTTGCCCATTTCCACCTCCTGAGAACGTATTGCCGCTCAAAATAGAAGTAGGAGAAAAGTCTTACCCACACCAATAAATTCTTAACTCAATTTTTGCGTCGGATAAGCACCTTCTTTAACCGTGGCTTTCCTATTTTTGTCGATTGCTCGGATAGACTGGAACTAATTGAGAGTTTGAGAGTTGGCTGAAGTCAATAGAACGATCCATCTAAGCATTACAAGAAGACATTTAGAATAGAAAAGACGGAATAAGCAGGATGAAGATTTCCTACAATTGGCTTAAGGACTACATAGATATTAACGAATCTGCAGAAGAAGTTGGCGACGTTTTGACGCAAACCGGACTCGAAGTAGAGGGAATAGAGCAGGTAGAGAAGATAAAAGGCGGTCTTGAAAACCTGGTGGTAGGAGAAATCAAAGAGTGCACTTCTCACCCAAACGCAGATAAATTAAAACTAACCAAAGTAGATATAGGTAATGGTGAATTGCTACCAATTGTCTGCGGCGCGCCTAATGTAGCTCAGGGTCAAAAGGTAATTGTAGCTCCTGTTGGCACAACCATCTACCCCTCTGAAGGTGAGCCATTCCAAATTAAGAAAGCCAAAATTCGTGGAGAGGCTTCTCAGGGAATGCTTTGTGCCGAGGATGAAATTGGTTTAGGACAAAGCCATGCTGGACTGTTGATCCTAGATGCCAGCAAACCTGTTGGCACTCCGATCAAGGAACTATTCGAAACTGGATCTGATCATGTATTTGAAATTGGGCTTACCCCTAACCGTGGTGATGCTACGGGTCATTTTGGTGTCGCCCGAGATCTAAAAGCATTTTACAAACGACCTTTAAAGATCCCAACCCCGAAAGCAAAGGAAACCAAAAGAGACAACCCCATTTCCGTAGCAGTTGAGAATGCGGTATCTTGTCCACGATACTCTGGTGTGACCATCAGGGGTATCAAAGTAGGACATTCGCCTGACTGGCTGCAATGGAGACTAAGGGCCATAGGCTTATCACCAATCAACAACATTGTGGATATCACCAACTATGTGATGATGAGCCTGGGGCAACCGATGCACGCGTTTGATGCTGACAAAATCAAAGGTGGAAAAGTAGTGGTGAAAAATATGCCATCAGGCACAAAATTCACAACACTTGATGAAGAGGAACGTGAATTGCATGCTGATGACCTCATGATCTGTGATGAGACGGACGGTATGTGTATTGCTGGTGTCTTTGGAGGAATCAACTCTGGGGTAAAGGATAGCACGACAAGTATCTTTTTAGAAAGTGCTTATTTCTCAGCGGATGCTGTGAGAGCTACAGCTATGAGACACGGTCTTTCTACAGATGCCTCGTTCCGCTACGAACGTGGTGCCGATCCGGAAATGACCATCCCGGCACTTCACATGGCCATTGACTTGATCACAGAGTTGGCTGGTGGTTATCTGGCGTCAGACTACACAGATGTTTATCCAGAGAAAATCGAAGCAGTTCAAATTGAGACTTCATTCGAAAACTTTCACCGATTGATCGGTGTGGAGCTTAGCAATGAGCGCATTATTGAAATACTCAACTCCCTTGACATTGAAACCTCGAAGGTGACCGACACAACGTTCACAGCTACAGTGCCTCCTTTCAGAAGTGAGGTGACTAGAGAAGCTGATTTGGTGGAAGAAGTCCTGCGCATCTTTGGGTTCAATAACATTCCACTTGAAGAATCATTCTCCGCTGGTTTCCTTGCGTCATTTGATGAAAAAGAGCCTTACAAGGTTCAGGAGAATTTATCGCTTTTTCTTTCTGGATCAGGCATGTCAGAAATCCAGACAAACTCACTGACCAATCCAAAATACCATCACGATTTAACTCTTGGTGGAAACCCGATCGAAATACTGAACAAGTCCAGTGAGGAGTTGGGCTATATGAAAACGAGTCCGGTATATACTGCGCTGGAATCTGTAAGGCACAATATCAACCGAAGAATTCCTAATCTTCAGTTTTTTGAGTTTGGGAAGACCTATGAGTTGAAAAACGAAAAGTATAAAGAGCAGGAAGTATTAGGTCTTTACCTAACAGGCTCTAAACGAGAAGAAAACTGGATTGCAGAATCACAAAAAGTGGACTTTTTTGATCTCTCCAAAAAAGCTCATGCGGTGCTACATCACCTGAGAATTGACAAGTATGCAACTGAACCAGCGGATGGAGAAGAATTATTTGATTTCGGATTACATATCAAATTCAACAATAAAGTCGTTGGAAGAATAGGTAAGCTAAAATCGACGATCAGCAAATACTTCGAAATTAAGCAAGATGTTTTCTACGCGGAGTTTTTGTGGAAGGATTTAATTAAAGCTACAAGACTCGAATCAGAATTTACAGAAATCTCTAAATACCCAGAAGTACGTCGTGACCTCTCTTTGGTACTTGATAAACAGGTGAGTTACAATGAGATTCGCGATTTAGCTTTTAAGTCTGAGAAAAAATTATTAACTAGAATAAATGTCTTCAGTGTGTATGAAGGTGACAATCTAGAAGCTGGCAAAAAGTCCTATGCAATTAGCTTCCACCTTCAGGATACGACCAAGACATTGACCGATAAAGTCATTGACAAAGTGATGAATGGCTTGATCAGAACCTTTGAAAACGAAATAGGGGCAATCATCAGAAAGTAATGAAAAACGAGACACTAAGGACTGAATTGAACAATCTGGAGCGGAAAGTTAAGCTTCTTCTTAGTGACTATGGTCAGCTTAAAGATGATTTTGATAAATGCCGAACAGAAAATCAGCATTTAAGATCCCAACTGCTAGAACAAGACAGTAAAATTTCGAGCTTTCAAAATCAAACGAAAATTAGTAAAATTGTAGAAAGCATGGTAGTCGGCGATAACGATTCGGAAGAGTTGAAGGATGTGATTGACGGCTATATTAAGGAGATAAATAAATGCATTGCTCATTTGGGTGAAGCTTAGAGAACCGAAATGACTGAATTATCAATAAAGCTAAAAATAGCGAACCGGGAGTACCCCATGAAGGTGAAAGCGGAGGACGAAGAAGGTATCAGAAAAGCTGGAAAGTTGGTCAATGAAAAGATCAAAGCTTACAGAGACCAGTTTGGAATAGATGATAACCAGGACCTCCTCGCGATGGTTGCCTTTGATTGCCTGGTGGACAAGATGAAAAAAGAGGAAACTATTGAATCAAGTGATGAGATAGCCCTTGACCAAATAAAAAACATTAGCCAATTGATAACCAATGCTATTTAGATAGCTCGTTAGATAGCCTTCCATTCTTATCCGGCACCGTGTATGTATAAATACATACTCAACACCAATGGATATACTATATATAGTGATCGCTCTGGCAGGAATTGCCATCGGTTTTGCGATTGACCGCATACTGCTTAAACGGTCAGTTGATAAAAAACTCAAAGAAGCAGAAGAACAAAAAAAGCTTATTCTCAAAGAAGCTGAAGTAACCGGAGAGAGCATCAAGAAAGATCGAATTCTGGAAGCTAAAGAGAAGTTTCTGAAGATGAAATCTGATTTTGAAGAAGAATCAAACCGGAAGAAGAATCAGATCATCACCAATGAAAACAAGCTCAAGCAACGCGAGTCCAACCTGTCCAAACAGATAGAGCAAAACAAACGTACGGAAGCAGAGCTGGAATCTCAAAAAGAAAACCTCACTGCACAGTTGGAAATCGTTAGAAAGCGAAAAGAGGAATTTGAAAAGCTGAAAAACCAGCAAGTGACGATTCTTGAGAAAGCCTCGAACCTATCCGCTGACGAAGCAAAAGCACAGTTGGTAGAAGCTCTCAAAGATGAGGCAAGAACAGATGCTTCTGCTCACATCAAAGAGATCATGGAGCAGGCCAAAATGGGTGCTACCAAAGAGGCGAAGAAGATCGTTCTTCAAACCATCCAGCGAACAGCGACAGAACATGCCATCGAAAACTGTGTCTCTATTTTCAACATAGAGAGTGATGATATCAAAGGGAAAATCATCGGACGTGAAGGTAGAAACATTCGTGCGTTGGAAGCAGCTACTGGTGTGGAGATCATCGTTGATGACACGCCGGAGGCTATTATCATTTCAGGATTTGATCCGGTGCGCAGAGAAATCGCCAGACTTTCGCTTCACCGCCTGGTACAGGATGGTCGCATCCACCCTGCCCGTATTGAAGAAATCGTAGCAAAAACAACCAAGAACATCGAAGAAGAGATTGTCGAGATCGGAGAACGAACGGTTATTGACCTGGGAATCCACGGCTTGCATCCAGAACTGATCAAGCTCGTTGGTCGTATGCGTTTCCGTTCGTCTTATGGCCAGAACCTGCTCCAACACTCTCGAGAAGTAGCGAAGCTATGTTCTACACTTGCATCAGAACTTGGGCTCAACCCTAAACTAGCCAAACGTGCAGGGCTTCTTCACGATATTGGTAAAGTCTGGCCAGACGAGCCGGAGAAGCCACATGCCATCATCGGTATGGAGCTTGCTCAGAAATACAAAGAGAACGCTGAGGTATGCAACGCCATTGGTGCACACCACGATGAAGTAGAAATGACTTCTATGATTTCTCCGATCGTACAGGCATGTGA
>JAMWZA010000153.1 GCA_024305105.1 Marinoscillum sp. | reverse complement strand
TCTCTAAAAATAATGAAGTTGCGATTACTATTAAAGTTTTATTGTGAAAATGACATTCTGGGCATTGGGCTATCACGTAAAGTGCCTGTCTTTCCAGCTTTGAACTGGTAGTAACCTGAAGTAGCAATCATTGCCGCATTGTCGGTACAGTATTCAAATTTAGGAATAAAAACCTGCCATCCATACTTCTTGGCTTCCGCCTGCAAGTGAGCTCTTAACCCACTGTTGGCAGAAACTCCACCAGCTATCGCAATGTTTTTTATTCGTTCCTGCTTCGCTGCCTTTTTGAGCTTTTTAAACAACATATCAATGAGGGTAAACTGTAGGCTAGCTGCCAGATCATTGATATTCTCCTCTATAAAAGCATCATTTATTTTCTTCTCATCTCGTAAAAAGTACATGAATGCCGTTTTGATGCCCGAGAACGAATAGTCAAGATTTGGTATGTCACTTTGAGGGAAGACAAACTTCTTAGGATTTCCTTTTTGAGCAAGCTTGTCAACCTTTGGTCCTCCAGGATACCCCACACCAAGTAATTTGGCACATTTATCAAAGGCCTCACCGACGGCATCATCTTTCGTTTGCCCAATGATCTCCATATCTAGAAAGTTGTTCACCTTGACTATTTGAGTGTGACCGCCACTTACAGTGAGGCATAGAAATGGAAACTCAGGCTTTGGGTCTTCTATGAAATGCGCTAAAACGTGCGCCTGCATGTGATTTACTGGAATTACCGGTACACCTAGCGCCAGAGCCGCAGATTTGGCAAATGAACTACCGACTAATAACGCTCCAAGCAAGCCAGGTCCTTGTGTGTAGGCAATGGCATTAATTTCCTGAATGGTTATACCCGCAGTGGTCAATGCTTCGTTTATAACAGGAATAATGTTTTTCTGATGAGCACGGGAAGCGAGTTCGGGGACTACTCCGCCATAACTTTCATGGATTGATTGAGTTGCAATGATGTTATTGATAATTTTTCCATCTTTGCAAACTGCCGCGGCAGTTTCATCGCAAGAAGACTCAATGCCTAGAATGATTGTGCTCATTAGATATAAATGTTTTGGGAGTTGAAGGGACAGCAGAACGTATTTAAGACTATTGCTATTGGACTCAGAAAGTTTCTGTTTTGGTCGGCTACTTCCATTATTCTTCTCCTATTTGTCTTGATAATTTTACTTCAGACTCCAGTATTTCAAAATTATCTGGGCGATAAAGCAATTGACTTTATCAACAGCAATACTCGCCAAACCGCAAAGTTTACAAACATTGAGATCAAATGGTTCGATTTTGTAGAAATAAAAGGGTTGGAGATAAAAGATTATGCGGGAAAAGTGCTGCTGTCTGCCGACGCAATCAAGGTGGATTATGAGCTGAGTAGACTCCTTTATAACAATCAGATCGCCTTTGATGATGTTTCTCTTTCGGGCGCCAAGTTGAATTTTAACAAGTATGCCGATTCACTGGATATCAATTTGATCGAATTAATAAAGGACCTGAATTCATTCAAACCTAAACCAGCAGATTCTCTGGCTAAACCTAAGCCAATGCAGCTGATCGTGCATGAGATACACCTGGATGAGTTTCAATTTTCGTATAACAATGAGCTCAAGGATAGCCTCTCAGCTGAGCGCTTTGATTACGGACATTTTCTTCTTGATGTTCCCGTTGGAAGCTTTGAGGACTTTTATCTGGTAAATGATACCATTGAAGCCAGAATTATTTCGTTGGCTGCCATCGATAAAGCTTCTCGTTTGAGTATAGATGCCTTGAAGGCTTACTTTCGTATAAGCAATGTAGGGTTAGAGCTGAATGAACTGGAACTTTTGACTCCAAATTCTCATGTACGGGACATGGTTCATTTCCGTTATAATGGGTTAGATGATTTGGGGTATTTTGTTGATAGTGTGGAGATGGATATAAATCTTGTCAATAGTAGGGTTGGTAAAAAGGATCTTGACTACTTCGCGGAGATTCCCGGGGATCCTTTTACGGTATTCGCAGAAACAAAAATTAAGGGCAAGGTGCCTGGGTTATCTCTGCAGGAAGCTACTTTGAAAATTGGCAATAAAACGAATTTCTCAGGAAATATTGATTTCATGGGGTTGCCAAATATTGATGAGACGTTCATAGATGCTCGGATCAAAAAAGCCGAAGTTTATGCGAATGATCTGAAACCATTCCTGACCGATTCCATAATTAACCGATTGGGACTCCTAAGGGAGATATCATTTAGTGGTCATTTTCTAGGGTTTACACATGATTTTGTTACCAATGCGAGTTTTCAGACGGTGTTGGGTAACGTAGACTCAGATTTGAACTTAAAATTTTCGAAGGGATGGGATTATGCTTCCTATTCAGGAAAGCTGAACCTGGAGGCTTTTGATGTGGGTAAGTTGTTGGGACAGGAACAGTATGTTGGAAAAGTGAATATGAAGGGGGCTTTGGAAGGACAAGGAGTTACGGCCAAGAGAGCTAAATTATATTTAAATACCACGTTCACCGACTCAGAGTTTTTTGGTTATAAATACGATACCATCCAGGCAGAAGGAGAATTGGCCTCAGAATTTTTTAGTGGAAAGCTAAGGGTGGTAGATCCAAACTGTACCGTAGATACCCAAGGCCAGGTGAATTTATCAGAAAGTCCCGAGCAAGTGCTGGTGAAGTCTGAGGTAGGTTTCATCGACCTACAAGAATTGGGGTTTAGCGATGATTTCCTAACGCTCAAGGGTACTATTGATGCAGATTTTTCTGGTTTAAATCTTGATAGTCTCCAGGGTGAATTAAGCCTGTCGGGGCTTGATATTCACTGGAAGCAAGATTCCATCGCTTTAGATACTGTTCACGTGGTGTCACACAAGCAACGTAATCAACGGAAAATTGAAGTTGAGCTACCAGATGTTCGAATGAAAGTAGAGGGAAACTTCCTCTTTACTCAGCTTATCAGTGATGTTCGTGTTCTTGTTGATGAGGTTCAGGGATACTTTGATCCCTCGTATTCTTCAATAAGTCAGGAGTATCGAGAGCAGTCGGAGGTAAGCCAGTATTCCATTGATTTTGATGTGGAGTATGATAATATCTCACAATACATAAAACTGTTTGATCACGATATTTATATATCTCCAAAAGGAGTGTTTGAAGGTACATACTTTCAGCGTCAGAATGCTACCTTGTCTTTATTTACCGAAGTGGACTCCATCAACTATGATGGTGTGGGTTATAAACGCAATACCTTTGATATGAATTTCTCTAAGGATTTGGACTCAGCTGGAATTATTGCGTCGGTATTCATTAATTCTGAGGAGCAGGTGTGGCGTCAAATACCCAAAACCAGGGACTTTGCTTTGGAAGCAGTTTGGTATAATAATAAAATTAGCTTGAACACATCTGTCTATCAACCAGACAATAATAGTTCAGCAACTATCAACGGTGAACTCAAGTTGTTAAGAGATCGGTTGACATTTAATGTGCTTCCATCTCGGTTGATCATTTTTGGTGATCAGTGGTTTTTTAATCCATTCAATAAGATCATAGTCACCCAAAGCGAGGTGACTGTAGATCGATTGGAGTTATATCAGAACTCCGAATCTATCCTGCTTAAGGGAGTCTATTCGGATAGCAGTCGTACTGATCTGTCACTGGATATTTCGAATTTCTCTTTGAAAAGTATTAGCCCGATGGTTCCGTATGATTTGGGAGGAATCTTGAATAGTAAGGTTAATTTATCGCGAAAACAAGCTGGAACACCTTATGTACTCAATAGTGAACTAACGGCGAATGAGTTTAACATGAATGATTTCTTGATTGGTGACATTTCTGGACTTTCTGAATGGAATCCAGAGAAGCAGCGGTTGGGGATTGACTTTAATGTGAAGCGAGAGGGTGTTAGTACGATGGATGTAGATGGCTTTTATAGCCCCAACCAAGAGGAAGAGCTGGATATAAATGCCAAGTTTAATCAGGCCAATCTCCAGTTGATCAATCCATTCTTTCAGTCTTTGTTCTCCAAAATAGGAGGGTTTGCAAGTGGAGAAGTGGATATTTCTGGATCACTGAAACGTCCTACGGTGATAGGAAGCAGTGATATCGAGTCAGGCACGTTCAGGTTTGACTATCTCGGCACTACTTATGACTTTAATGGTAATATTGCCTTTGACAATAAGTCCATTAAGTTCAATGGGATACGATTGCTTGATCGTGATGGTAATAGAGCTTCATTCTCAGGAGTGATAAAACACCAGTTTTTCGATGATTTCAGTACCGACCTAAAACTAGCAGTTTCTAATTTTCAATTGCTCAATACGACACAAGAAGATAATTCTTTGTATTATGGCACTGCACAGGCCACTGGCGATATCGAGATAATTGGACCAGTTGACGATTTGCTAATCAAAGCAAATGCGGTCACGAATAAGGGGACCAAGCTGTACATTCCGCTTTCAGGTTCTACTGAGCAAGTCACACAGAAGGAGTATATCACTTTTGTGAATTTACGGGATACTTCTCAGACAGTTGATTTAGAACAAATTGTTGAGAACAGTATTTCGGGTGTGCGCCTTGATTTTGAAATAGATGTAACGCCCGATGCTTACGTAGAACTAATATTCGACATCAGGACTGGTGATATTATCAGAGGTAGAGGAACGGGTAATTTGAACCTATCCTTGGACACTAATGGAGAGTTTGAGTTATTTGGTGATTTGACGATTAGTGAAGGAGCATATAATTTCACCATTCCTAATTTCATTAACAAGGAATTCAATATAGTTCCAGGAGGCACCATTTCGTGGTATGGAGATCCCTATTCAGGCATTTTAAACCTCAATGCGAGTTACAGACAACTTGCAGCGCCTTCAGACTATTCACTAACAAGCAACAGTACTGAAGATCAGCAAGTTAAGCAGAAATATCCCGTATTAGTTATTGTGAGCCTAACCGGAGAAATGTTAACACCCAACATCGATTTTAAAATCGAGCTGGAAGATTCTCAGGCTTCAGCGACTACTGAAGCTGAGCAGGCGATCACTTCGATCAACAATGACGAGCAGGAACTAAAGAGACAGGTTTTTAGCTTGCTTATTCTAAGAAAAATTTCACCACAGCAGCAATTTGATATAGGTAATGCAGGTGCTGTAGGAGGAAGTTTGAGTGAGTTTTTTTCCAATCAGTTTAGCTACTTTATTAGTCAGGTAGATGAAAATTTGGAAGTGGATATTGATTTGTCTTCTCTCGATCAGAATGCGTTCAATACCTTCCAACTTCGCCTATCTTATACCTTCCTGGATGGTAGGTTGCGAGTTTCTGGAGGTGGAGGTATACCTCAGGATGGTGAAGATGTGAGTGCTTCCAATTACCTCGGTGATTGGTCTGTAAGGTATCTGCTGACTTCTGATGGTCACCTGCGTGTTAAGGCGTTTAGTCAGACAGAGCAGCTTGCCAATACCCTGACCAGGGAGTCAGGAGTGAGTTTTCAGTACTTGAAGTCATTTAACGATTTTCGAGATCTGATCACAAAATCCAGAGAAGAGTCTATTGCGACAAAGCCTAAGGATATTTCTAAGGAGATAGAAGCGAATAAAGGACAAAAACCACCTTCAAAGTAAAAACATCTGAACCCAAAGTAGGTTTCTATGCCATGGACAAAGTAAATGTTTTTTGGCACCGAAGAGACCTCCGGTACATCGATAATGCAGGATTGTATTATGCACTGGATTCTGACCATCCCGTCTTGCCAATTTTTATTTTCGATACCAATATATTGGACGAATTATCGGATAAAAGTGATGCGAGAGTTACTTTCATTCATGATCATATAAGCAGGCTTGATGAAACGTATCGAAACAATGGAAGTGGACTGGCAGTATTCCATGACTCTCCATTGGCAGTTTATAAGGAGCTTTTAAAGAAATATGAGATAGTAGCTGTATATACGAACAGAGATTACGAGCCGTATGCCAAGAAACGTGATCATGAAGTAGAGCAGTTAATACAAGAGAAAGGAGCTGATTTCTATAGTTTTAAAGATCAGGTCATTTTTGAAGAAGGAGAGATTTTTACTGATCAAGGGGAGCCTTACAAGGTATTTACACCTTACAAAAACAAATGGCTAGATAAGTTTAGGAAGATTAGTCTTGACCATTTTAACTCTGAGAAAAAACTTCAAGCCCTCTATCAGGGAAATATTAATCCAATGCCGTCTCTTGAGGAGATTGGTTTCGAGAGAAGTTCAATTGAAATCCCTTCCTCTTCAGTACAAGACGATCTTATAGAGAACTACGCAGATCAAAGAGATATCCCAGCGGTTAACGGAACTTCGAGATTAGGCATTCATTTCAGGTTCGGCACCATCAGTATCCGTCAGAAAGTAATCAGGTCTTTAGGCTTAAGTGATACCTGGCTGAATGAGCTGATTTGGCGGGAATTTTACATGATGATTCTCGCGCATTATCCACATGTGGTGGATAGCGCTTTTAAGCCTAAATATGATCGCATTCCATGGTCCAATAATGAAGAGCATTTTCAAAAGTGGTGTGAAGGCAAAACAGGTTATCCAATAGTGGATGCCGGTATGCGTGAGCTCAATACTACAGGCTATATGCACAATCGTGTACGAATGATAGTTGCAAGCTTTCTGACCAAGCATTTACTCATCGATTGGAGGTGGGGAGAGCGTTATTTTGCTGAAAAGCTGTTGGATTTTGAGCTCAGTAGTAACAATGGAGGGTGGCAATGGGCTGCTGGTACAGGTACTGATGCACAACCTTATTTTAGAGTGTTTAACCCATATAGCCAGCAGAAGAAGTTTGATCCGGAGTTGAAATATATTAAGAAATGGGTTCCTGAATTTGATACCACAAAATACCCAGATCCGATTGTACCACATAAAGAAGCCAGACAAAGAGCAATTGACACCTACAAAGAAGCATTGTCCTAAGCAGATTTTTAGTAACTTTCGTCTAAACCTATTTAACTATGGATTTCAAGGCTTTTAGTCAACAATTTTCTGACAAGATTGGTGGTAAATACAACGATTATGATGATCACCACTCTATTTTCATCATCCCAATTAAAAAAGATCGATTCCAAACTGTCATAGCGAGGGTTATACAGCTTGAGAAGTACAATAAGGATGTAGTGCATATTACTAGCAAGGTATGTGAAACATCAGAGAACATTGATTATCCTTCTATATTAGAAGCGAGTGCAGATTTTACACTCTCCAATTTCATCGTAGAGGATGGTTTTCTGAAAGTGGATACAGCGATTGTTTTAGAATCAGCCAACGAAGAGCTTATTGGAGATACCATCATAGAGATGGCAAACCTTGCCGATGAGTGGGAATTTAGAATTACGGGTAAAGATATCTACTGAATCCTCTATTTTTGTCCTGCAAGTCGGTTCATCGTGTCTGCCAATCGGCGGATAAGGAAAGTCCGGGCAGCATAGAGCACCACACTTCTTAACTGGAAGGGTTTCTACATCCGTGTGGAAATACAGATAGTGCAACAGAAAGTAAACTACCACGTACCATTGGTGTGTGGAAAAGGTGAAAAGGTGAGGTAAGAGCTCACCGGTCAGGACGTGAGTTCTGGCGCATTGTAAACCTTGTGGGCTGAAAAACCAAATAGGTCCCGGTTAAGAGCTGCTCGCTCGTATACGGGATGGGTAGGTTGATTGAGCCAGACGGTGACGTCTGGACTAGATAAATGATGAACGCCTGATGTTCGCATCAGGGTACAGAACCCGGCTTATAGACTTGCATTTTTTTTAAATCAATTAAATATGGCACATATATTAGTGGTCGATGATGAGAAGACCATACGTCAGGCGCTTACAGAAATTCTGGAGGATGAATCATACGAGGTTTCGCAGGCTGCAGATGGAGCAGAAGCGCTTCAGTTGATTCAAAAGAACACCTATGATGCCGTACTGTGCGATATAAAGATGCCCAAAATGGATGGTATCGAACTTCTGGATAAGGTAGTGGAAAGTGGAGTAGATGTTCCTTTTGTGATGATATCAGCTCACGGGACGATCGAAACTGCCGTAGATGCTACAAAAAAAGGAGCGTATGATTTTATTCAAAAGCCACCGGATCTGAATCGTCTGTTGTTGACGGTAAGAAATGCTCTTGATAAATCCAGCCTGCAGACAGAAACGAAAAGACTTAAAAAGAAAATCAACAAGGCTTTTGATATTGTAGGCCAGTCTGAGCCTATAGCAGACATCAAGTCAACAATTGAAAAGGTGGCTCCTACTGATGCACGGGTGCTAATCACAGGTGAGAATGGAACGGGAAAGGAGCTCGTAGCACGATGGCTTCATGATAAAAGTGCCCGGTCGGGAGGACCTTTGGTGGAGGTGAACTGTGCTGCAATACCTTCTGAACTTATCGAGAGTGAGTTGTTTGGTCATGAAAAAGGTTCATTTACCTCGGCACACAAGCAGCGTTCAGGGAAGTTTGAGCAAGCGAACGGCGGTACGCTTTTTCTAGACGAAATTGGAGATATGAGTTTGTCGGCCCAAGCGAAGGTTCTTAGAGCACTTCAGGAAAGTCAGGTTACTCGAGTGGGTGGAGATAAAAAGATTAAGGTCGATGTACGTGTTTTGGCGGCTACAAATAAAGACCTGAAGAAGGAAATCCAAGAAGGAAACTTTAGAGAAGACCTTTACCACAGATTAAGTGTGATGGTCATTCAGGTGCCAGCATTACGAGATAGAAAAGACGATATCCCGCTTTTGGTAGATCACTTTTTGCATCAGATTTCACAAGAGTATGGCACGGCGTCCAAGAAAATAAATGATAAGGCTATTGCTCAGCTCAAAGAATACAGCTGGACCGGTAATATCCGAGAATTAAGAAATATCGTAGAGAGATTGATCATCATGTCGAATGATGAGATCACGGAACAAGACGTGAAGAAATACGTGGAGATCTAATTAAACGTTAGCTTTCTCTTCAGTTTGAGGCTTTTCTACATCGCTTTTAGCGTATGTAGGACACGTCTTCTGAGTACAAGCAGAAAGACCAACAATAATTAGTGCGATGGCAAATATTTTTACTTTCATGAGCGGCTAATTTGCAAATAGGCAATTGCCTATTCATATTCATTACTACCTTCCTTCAAAAATATCATTTACTTTCTACCAAAGCAAAAAATAATCGAATTATTGTCGGTCGGCGGTCAATTGACCAGAAGGTTACACCCTCTTATATCCGAATTATCAAACCGGCCTAAGACCTCAAAAGTTCCATTTGCATGTGTTTTAGCCAGATCTTTTGTTTCAATAAATGAACACGAATGGATGTTTGCCAGATCAATGATATTTAAACCACCTGTTTTATCATTTCCAATTGGGATGAGTGGATCGTTGATGTCTCTGATTACCGCTTTGCACCACGAAGGGAGCTGAAAATACCCATTAGAACCATAGGCCTGAGAGGTTAACTCGGTCATGCCATATTCCGAATGGATCTCATTGACATGAAATCCGGCTTTAAGAAGATCATGCAATTCGTTTCTGATCATTTCCTTTCTTCTACCTTTCATGCCTCCAGTTTCCATAATTGTAAGGTTCTCAAGTGCAGGAATATCTGAAGACTCCAAAATGTCCAAAAAGGCATAAGAGACACCAATGACCAGTTTTTTAGTGTCAGGTTCATCTTGAATAGTCTCGATTAAACTTTCGGGATTTTCCAGTAGATAATGACTCTTTTGAATGGACTGAGACATAAAGAAATCCACCATACTGATCAAAGAGGAGTCTCCCTGCTGCTGGTAGGATGGAAGTAGTGCAAGTATCTGAAGGTTCGATAATGAGCCATATAAGTTCTCGAAAATTGTTAGTGCTATTCGGTGGTAAAATGCTATATCCTTAACAAAATGCTGACTTCTGTTTTGTCCTGAAGTGCCACTGCTTTTAAATATTTTCTGTTCGTTCCATTGCTCGGAAACCACTTTTTGAGTTTTGAAAAACTCTATGGGCAAAAAGGGGATATCCTGAATCTTGTTTATTTTTTCTTGCCGAACACCTAAGTGGTCACAAAATTGCTTGTAAACAATGTTGTGGTGGTATTGGTAGTCAAAAACAGACAATGCTGCAGACTCAAATGAGTCAGAATTAAGAAAAAAAATCTCAGATTTGAAATTTTCTGGATTAAGCATGAGTTATTACCACTGTAAGGGGAATAATAGATAGGTTTGTCTAGTAATCAGTTATGAAAACAAGGATAGCTCAAATATCGATAATTTTATCAACTCTGGTCGTGTCAGGATGTTTTGATCCGCCAGAATATTCAGAAATTCCACACATCGAATTTGAAAAACTTGAGCTTTTTGAAGGCTCTGACGAAGAAAGAACGAGTGATTCTTTACTTCTAACATTTAGCATTCAAGATGGTGATGGTAATGTGGGAATAAATGAAAGCGAGAGCTTTGTGCCTTATCACTCTTACAATATTATAGTTGATTCCAATGATTCGTTGGTAACGTACACGGGAGACTTTGACCCTCCGTTTTATAGCGTCAATCCGGCAGGGGCAGTTGAATTGTTCAGTAATGAGGATAATCGACCAGTCTACAATTGTACGAATTACTTGATAGCAAACACCAGTACAGATGTTCGAGACACCTTTTACATAGAACTGAATGAGTACCATCATAACCTACATGTTGATATTCTGAAAAAGCGAAACGGAGAATATAGTTTGATGGATTATGGAGAGGCCTTTGGTAGCTCTGATTGTGCTTTGAATAACTTCAATGGCAGGGTTCCGGTTTTTGATGAGGAGAATATTGGTAGATCATTGAAAGGAAGTATTGGTTATGCTATGCTGTCTGCCGGACATAAAATTGTTCTTTCAAGAGATACTTTCATGGTTCGTTTTTATCTGTATGATCGTGCTCTCAACCAAAGTAATGTGGTAGAGACACCTGACTTTACCTTGTCAGATGTCTTTGTTGATTAATATAGTTTTTTGAATTGCTCAGGGTTTGCTTCGTGCATTACCTGATAGACTCGCTCGTAAACATCTTCTACGCTTGGTTTAGAGAAGTAATCGCCATCGGTACCGTATGCGGGTCTATGCTCCTGAGCAGTAATGGTGATCGGCTTAGAGTCCAGGTGGAAATAACCACCGTCTCTTTCCAGTACATTCTGCATCATAAACGCTGAAGCTCCTCCCGGGACGTCTTCATCTATGAAGGCAACACGGTTGGTTTTCTTGACTGATTCAAGAATAATTTGGTGTTTGTCAAATGGGAGCAATGTTTGTACGTCAACCACTTCTGCATTGATGCCAATTTCACTCAGTTGCTGTGCTGCTTCCATCACGATTCTACACATAGAGCCATATGTGACTAGTGTAATGTCTGAACCTTCCCTGAGAACCTCTGGAGTGCCCAGTGGTACCTTGAAGTCGCCAATGTTTTCTGGCATTTTCTCCTTTAGTCGGTATCCGTTTAATGATTCAATCACAATAGCAGGGTCATCAGCGGCCATTAAAGTGTTGTAGAAACCAGCTGCTTGTGTGAGGTTTCTCGGTACGAGTACGTGCATTCCTCTTATAGAATTGATGATCATCCCCATTGGTGATCCACTGTGCCAAACGCCTTCTAAACGATGACCTCTGGTGCGAACAATCAATGGAGCCTTTTGACCACCTTTCATTCGGTACTGGAGAGATGCTAAATCATCAGAAAGTGTCTGAATAGCGTATAATAGATAATCAAGATATTGAATCTCCGCTATTGGGCGTAAGCCTCTCAAAGCCGCGCCAATTCCCTGACCGATAATGGTTGTTTCCCGGATTCCCGTATCTGAAATTCTGACTTCACCGTATTTTTCCTGCAAACCTGCAAAACCTTGATTAACATCACCTATTTTGCCGACATCCTCACCAAAAGCAATCACTCGCGGATCTCTTTCAAACAAGGCGTCAAAGCAAGCTTGCACAACTTCTCGGCCATCCACTAATTTCGAGTCTTCGTTGTATTCAGCACTTACTGCCTCCACCTTGATGGCTGATTCAGCTGATTCGCTGAGGAGGTGAGAACTGTACTCATCACGGTACTTTTCGAACTTCTCTTTGTACCAGCTGATCAATAGTGTTTTTTCATCCGAATCGGTATTGGTCAGATACCTGAAGCTTTTCCGAACAGCTCTTGTAATGTCTACTTTGAATGGGTTTAGTGCACTTTTAAGATCATTCTTGATCTGCTGTATCGCTTTATTATTGTCTGAAGTGAGCGCAGCCTTACCAATTAATTCAAGGGCCTGATTGAGGTCTTCTTTGATGTCGGTGGTGTAGGCTTTCCAGGCATTGTCTCTGGCTTTCTTCGCCTTGGTTTTTGCTTCTTTTTCTAAAGCGTTTAGTTCTTCTGGCGTAGATAACTCAGAATCAAGGATCCACTCACGCATTTTCAAAATACAGTCATGATCTTTTTCCCACTCCAATCGCTCCTTGGGTTTATATCGCTCGTGCGATCCGGACGTAGAGTGGCCTTGTGGCTGGGTTACTTCTTCTATATGAACAAGGCATGGTACATGCTCATCCCGAGCTATTTTGGTTGCCTTTTCATATGTTGTGAGTAAAGCTGGGTAGTCCCATCCGTTCACTTTGAGTATCTCAAAGCCTTTTTGCTTATCTGTTCTTTGCATCCCAGAAAGTACTTCTGAAATGGACTCTTTGGTGGTGTGGTATTGCTGTGGGACGGAAATACCATAAAAGTCATCCCAAACAGACATAACCAACGGGATTTGCAGTACACCGGCGGCATTCATAGCTTCCCAGAAGTGGCCTTCAGATGTTGATGCGTTACCGATCGTACCAAAAGCTACTTCGTTACCATTGATAGAAAAGTCTTTAAAATCCTGAAGTTTAGGGTTTTCTCTGTAAAGTTTAGATGCCCACCCCAGACCAATTAAGCGCGGCATCTGGCCTGCAGTACATGAAATGTCAGATGAACTGTTTTTCATGTCGGTGAGTGTTCTCCATTCACCTTTACTGTTCAGTGAGCGTGTCCCAAAGTGACCGTTCATCATTCGGCCGGCAGAGGCTGGTTCTGCTTCCACATCAGTGTGGGCATAAAGTTGGGCGAAGAACTGCTGAGAAGTCAATTGGCCGATAGCCATCATGAACGTCTGGTCACGGTAATAGCCAGATCTCCAGTCTCCGTTTTGAAAGAATTTCGCCTTGGCGATTTGCGCTACTTCCTTACCATCTCCGAATATTCCAAACTTGGCCTTACCCATGAAGACTTCTTTTCTTCCGATAAGACTATTTTCTCTACTCTCTACTGCTATAGCGTAATCATTGAGGATTTCGCTCTTTTTTAATGCAGACTTT
>JAMWZA010000152.1 GCA_024305105.1 Marinoscillum sp. | reverse complement strand
GGAAATATTCTATGGACCAATAGCTGAGTATGTAGATCAGCATGTGGCGTTAATTACTGATTTTGTATCAAACTGTGGAATGGCCAGAACATTCGCCTATTTAATGGATCCGAAGAATGATCAAAAAATAACAGATGATGAAATATTTAGTGACACTTCGCAAACGATTGAAAAGGCATTAAAAAAAGTTTACGATGAAAACCCTGGAAAAACTGGGCTGGCGCAAGCTGCATTTCAGATTGCTCTCTCCCAACTAATTTAAATTCTGGCTTGTATTTCAGCCTGCAAATGATAATTTTAGTAATATAGATGACGCGGAAGCCTTGATGAATAGAACAATTTTAACATTTCTTATTGCCTTTTCTTTAATTGGGAATACTGTAGGATTTGAGGCTTTTGCATCTGATCCTGCTCCTGACGCTGTAGAGTTAGTATCGACAAGCTCTGGAGAGGTTGAATCATCCGATTCAACAGTTGAGGAAGGAGAACACCATGGCCCGGCAGTCTGGAGTGTTATTCCATTTGTGGTCCTACTGCTAATGATCGCCACAGGACCGCTGTTTTATGAGCACTTTTGGCATAAAAACTACCCAAAGGTAGCTGTAGCATTAGCAGTAATGGTGGTTAGTTATTACCTGTTTGTACTGCACAATCATCACGGTCCGGTTCATGCATTCTTTGAATACTTTCAATTCATTGCACTTTTGACAGGACTTTTTGTGGCTTCAGGTGGGATCATGATCATCGTGGATAAAAAGGCTGCTCCTGGCATCAACGTAGGGCTTCTAGCTTTCGGTGCAGTCATTGCCAACATCATTGGTACGACAGGTGCATCCATGCTGCTTATACGACCATTTATCCGTTTAAATAAAAATAGAATAAAGGCTTATCACGTCATCTTTTTCATCTTCGTGGTGAGTAATATCGGAGGTTCTTTAACACCAATTGGTGATCCCCCATTGTTCCTAGGGTTTCTTAAAGGCATCCCCTTTTTCTGGACATTGACAAACAACTTCTTTCCATGGATTTTTGCAGTTATCCTGCTCTTGATCGTATTCTACTTAATGGATCGAACTAACAAGGCAGATTATTCATTCGGTGAAGACACTGCAACTCCTTCTGGTAAAGTCGGATTAAGAGGAACAAGAAATTTCATCTGGCTAGGAGTCGTTGTAGCTGCTGTCTTTTTGGATCCGAACGTCTTTGAGTGGGTACCAGGCATTATGTATGAAGGTCAGAAGTTCTCTTATATAAGAGAGGTGATTATGTTAGGTGCAGCTTTCTGCTCTTACAAGTTTGCCGACAAGCAGGCGCTTAACGGAAATGATTTTAGTTTCGAGCCAATACGCGAAGTAGCCTTCATCTTTATTGGAATATTCGGCACGATGATGCCTGCATTAGAGCTCGTTGGTGCCTTTGCTAAATCTCCAGAAGGAGCTGAATTAATCACTCACAACACACTCTATTGGGGAACGGGATTGCTTTCCGGGTTTCTGGACAATGCTCCTACCTATGTCAACTTCCTCACTGCCGGTATGGCTGCAGATGGTGCCAGTATCAACAGTGTGAGTGATGTGGTCGGTTATGCCTCTGGAATGTTCAAAGACTCCAATATAGAATTGAAAGCAATATCTGTGGCTGCAGTGTTTTTTGGCGCCATGACTTATATTGGGAATGGACCAAACTTCATGGTCAAGTCCATCGCAGAGCAAGTAGGTATCAAGATGCCATCATTCTTTGGTTATATTCTTCGGTTCTCTATCCCTTTCCTTGTTCCTCTGCTGATCATCGTTTGGTTGGTCTTCTTCTATTTTGAACTCATCTAGATTTAGCTAGGAAATGTAGTTCATTAGCCAAAAGCATTGAAAAACGAAAGTCACTAATGAACTACGGTAGTCATTCTATTTAAAAAGCGCCTTATGCAACTTAACTAGGGAATCTTTTTTATACTCCTGAGGTACCAAAAGGGATATGTTGTTTCTACTTCCCCCATAGGATATCATCCGAATCGGAATATCATCCAATGCTTCAAAAATAGCTGATCCAACACCTTTTCGCTCGGCAATCAAATCACCCACGATACATATAATTGTTTGGTCCTTATCCACCTCCACTGTAGCATACTGAGAAATCTCTTCCTTAATCTCCCTGAGGTGCTCATTATTATCGATGGTTAGTGATACCGCAATCTCTGAAGTCGTAATCATATCAATCGGTGTTCGATACTTTTCAAACACTTCGAAAACCCTTCGCAAGAAACCATAAGCCATTACCATTCGGTTAGACTTTACTTTAATGGCCGTAATGTGGTCTTTAGCTGCAATTGCCTTCACTGCGGCTTCTGTATCCTTCTCTACGGAAATTAATGTGCCATGCGCCTTTGGGTCCATGGTGTTCTTAATCCGAACCGGCACTTCGAACATCTGTGCAGGGACAATACAGTGTGGGTGCAAGACCTTGGCACCAAAGTATGCCAACTCACTGGCCTCCTCAAAGCTCAGGTGTGCTAATGGATGTGTAGGCTGTACAACCCGCGGATCATTGTTGTGCATGCCATCAATGTCTGTCCAGATCTGTACTTCTTCGGCTTTAACAACCGCTCCAATAATGGTGGCCGAATAATCACTTCCGCCTCTACGCAGGTTATCCGTGCCACCCGACACATTTCTGGCAATATAGCCTTGTGTAATGATTACATTCTCACCAATGGATTTTAACGCTGACTCTAATTTGACCTTAGTCGTTTTCAGATCAGGTTCAGCATATTCATCTAGTGTCATGAAGTCCAGCGCTGGCAGCAACGTGGCAGATTTACCGATAGACGATAGATATTCAGTAAAAAGATGCGTTGACATTAACTCTCCTTGTGCTACAAACATCTTAGCCACCTGCTCTTTAAATTCTTCATTGATCAGGCTCTTAATATCTGCAAATTTCTGATTTACAAAGTCAATGTTTCGCAATACAAAGTCCTCATCATTGAACAGGTCCTTCACAAACTGGTGGTATTGCTCTTTGAGCTCCTCAGCTACTTTGATCGCCTCTTCCTTCTGATCATTTTGACAAAAATCAGAAATGCTTACCAATGTGTTGGTTGTTCCTGAAACGGCAGATAGTACCACTATTTTCTTCCCGTGTACACCAGCTATAATATCTGCGACTTGCATCATGCGCTGAGGACTACCTACGGAGGTACCTCCGAACTTTAAAACCTTCATTTAATTTAGAGATTTAATGATTTTAACTAATGAGGGTAATGTTGCTATGGGTTTTACTTGATTTGGAGCATCTTAGCTGCGGTTGCCGCTGCTTCGTCTCCTTTGTTGCCATGTTTGCCTCCGGCTCTATCCATGGCTTGCTTTTGATTGTCTGTCGTCAACACACCAAAAATCACGGGTTTGTTGAACTTGAGCCCTACATCCGTAATTCCCTGAGCACAGGCCTGACAAATGAAATCAAAATGACGGGTTTCGCCTTGAATAACACAACCAAGAGTGATCACTGCATCAATATCTTCACGCTGAGCCATCCATTGTGCTCCCAGAGTCAATTCAAAACTTCCTGGCACATTCATGCGCTCAATATTTTCCCTGTTTGCACCAAGTGCTACCAGGGTTCCAAGTGCTCCGGAGTAGAGTGCTTCCGTCACTTCTTCGTTCCACTCAGCGACTACTATACCAAATTTGAACCCAGAAATGTCCTTGATTCCCGAGACCTTGTTATCACTTAGACTTTTTAATGATGTTGCCATAAAACAAAAAAAGGGGTGATCCTCATCTGGCTCACCCCTTTAGATTTCTTAATTGAAAATTCTAAATATTATTCGGCAGCCAGTCCTAAGAGCCTGGCCTTGTGTTTCTTCGCTTCCTGCACCAAAGATGAGTTTGGATAGTCCTCTATAATTTGATCGTAAGCCGCTGCGGCGTCACTGTATTTCCCCAAATTCTCCTGAGCTACGGCTAGCTTAAGCAGATATATTGGAGAGTACTCCTTGTTTGGTTTATAGCTTGCAGCTTGATCGTAAGCAGATGCCGCTGCGCTGTAATCTTCCAGCTCCATTTGTGCGTCCCCAACCAACGAGTAAGCCCTGGCCTGAACCAAATAATCACTGCTGCTGAATGACTCCAGATAATTAATTGCATTGTCCGGGTTGCCCATTTTAAGGTAAGTAGCACCTACATAGAAATTAGAAAGATTTGCAGCATCTGTACCACCATAGTTATCTATGATGTCCAAAAAGCCATAATTAATACCATCACCATTCAACGCTTTACCCAGGCTATCTGCTTCAAAATAGAATACTGCCTGAAACATCTCCTGCTGTGCTTCATCATTCTGACCAGTGATGTAGTATTTGTATCCAAAGAAAGCGACAATCGCCAAAGCGATAAGTCCTCCAATGCTAAATACCAGAGTTTTGTTTCTCTGATTATTGAAAAACTCTTCAGCCTTGCCAGCGAGCATATCTGGATTTTCCAGTATGTCAATCCCCTCTTCCTTCTTGGTTTTTGTGTTAGCCATTTCTCAAATAAAAATTTTAAGGACGCAAAGATATACTTTTTGCATTAATCCGTAATGAACGGATAATTTTCTTCTGCGTAAACGTCTGTGTATGCGTCAGATGCAGGAGGCCAGTCAGATTCCTCAGCGAAATCGACGCATTCCTGTACCCGTGCTTTAATTTTTTTATCTATTTCTTTCAAGTCCTCTTCAGACGACCATTTCTTTTTAAGGATTATTGATCGCACTTGCTCTATAGGATCTCGCTGTTTGTATTCCTCCAATTCCTCTTTGGTTCTGTATTTCTGAGGATCAGACATGGAGTGTCCTTTGTATCTATAAGTTCTCAACTCAAGAAGTGTAGGTCCTCCTCCTTTTCGTGCTCTTTCACCAGCTTCAGCCATCGCATGATGGACAGCTTCTACAGACATAGCATCTACAGGAGCAGAAGGCATATCATATGCCTCACCTAGTTGATAAAGTTCGGTAACATTTGATGTTCGCTTCACAGAAGTTCCCATCGCATACCCATTGTTTTCAATAGCAAATATCACTGGCAGCTTCATGGTCATGGCCAGGTTAAGCGCTTCATGAAATGCTCCCTGACGTACAGCACCATCTCCCATGTAACAAACACATAGGTTATCGGTACCGTTGTATTTTTCGGCAAAACCAATGCCTGTACCTAAGGGGATTTGACCTCCTACAATCCCGTGCCCACCAAAGAACCCATTCTCTTTGTCAAACATGTGCATGGATCCACCTTTACCCTTAGAGATACCAGTCACTTTACCGAACAACTCGGCCATAATAGCCTTTGGGTCACTCCCTAGAGCAAGTGGATGCGCATGATCTCTATAGGCAGTAATGTATTTATCTCCCTTTTTCAATGCGGACACAGCACCAGCAACACAGGCTTCTTGTCCAATATATAAATGGCAGAATCCTCGGATTTTTTGCTGACCGTATAGTTGGCCAGATTTTTCCTCAAACCTTCTCATGAACTGCATGGACTCAAACCAGTCCATATACTGCTCTTTGCTGAATTCTTCTTTTTTTGTCTTCGATTTGGCTGCCATGTGCAAATAAGCTTACGGTCTAATGTTTAGTTTTGCGCCTTCAGTATCCTTCAAGCCCTGCGAAATTAACTGAAAAAGGCCTTGCAGCAAAATCTATGAAGCTCTTAAGTCTCAAACTCACTCATTTTAAAAATTATGAAGCGCTGAGCGTAGACTTTTCAGGCGGAATTAACTGTATAGTCGGTAAAAATGGGGTTGGCAAAACCAACTTACTGGACGCACTCCATTACCTGTCCATGACCAGAAGTGCTTTGAATACTGTAGATCAGCAAAACATCTCCTACCAGCAACCCTTTTTTGCTATCAATAGCACCTTCCAAATAATTGAAAAGGAGCACAAAGTCAATTGCTATTTTGAGCAAGGGAAGAAAAAGATTGTAAAGGTAGATGGAAAGGAAGTAGACAAACTGAGCGATCACATTGGCATGATTCCTTCGGTACTGGTGACTCCTGACGATACTGAAATCATCAAAGAAGGCAGTGAGGTAAGACGGAAGTTCTTTGATAGCGTAATTTCACAACATGATAGAGCCTATTTAGAAGACTTGATGGGTATGCAACGCCTTTTGAAGCAGCGGAATAGTTTTCTCAAAAAAAATGAAGGCAGAAGAAACATCAACAAAAACTTATTAGCCGTCTATGATGAAACGCTAATTCCTCTTTTTCAGCGTGTCTCATCCAAGCGTAAAGCATTCATTGAAGCCTTCTCTCCTTATTTCGCAACCAATTATCAACAGATCTTTGATGGAGCCGAGAATCCCATTATTTCCTACAAGTCCAGCCTACTGAAAGAGGCGTTTGAAGAAGAATACCAGCAGGCACTCGAAAAAGACATTATCCTGGAGCGAACAACCATGGGAGCCCACCGCGATGATTATGCCTTTACACTAAATGATCGTCCAATTAAAAAATTTGGTTCACAAGGGCAGCAAAAGTCCTTTATACTGGCGCTGAAGTTAGCCGAGTATGATTACCTTCAATCATTGAAGGGTTTCGATCCTCTTTTATTACTGGATGATATTTTTGACAAGCTGGATGATGAGCGTATCGAAAGTCTGGTAACTTTGCTGACCGATACCAAAAGATTCTCTCAGATATTTATCACAGATGCTCGGATCGAACGATCCAGGGCCTTTTTTGATGGGAAAGATCAGGTGAGTTTTTTTGAAATAGAAGATGGAGAGTTGAAATGAGCGAAAATTCTAATTCATTTACCAGTGCATTTCGAAAGTTTCTCGTTAACGAGAAACTGGATAGCCGCTATCGCGAAAAGCTGCTAGCCGAATCCTGGGAGTCTCTGGTGGGTAAACCCATCGCATCCAGAACCTCTTCACTTTATATCAGCAATAAAATCTTGTTTGTGAAACTTACGTCAGCCCCACTGAAACAGGAGCTCAATAACAACAAAGACAAGGTTAAAAGTCTGTTAGAAACTGATTTTGGTGATCTGTTTACAGATCTAAGGTTTATTTAACCGGTGGCTCTGGCGGATATTTCTCACGGAGAGGAATCACCCATCCGATGTAATAATTGAACCGAACTCCTGTATTGTCTTCATACAGTCCAAAACCAGTGACATCATATGGTGCAGTCTTGTCAATTCCTTTTACCTGTCTTAACACCTTGTAACGAACCGTATAGCCCATGTAGAGACCCTTCCATACATTCGCTGTAAGGCCCAATGTTAGTTCCATCCAGTTTGCCTTGAGATTAGCGTTTCCGGTATTGACAAAAATATTCTGATTGATATCACCGAAATAACTAGAGTCTTGCACAAAGGACAATTCATCACTAAACTCGGAGTGGCCATACCGTAATCCAAAAATGATTCCGTGCCCATCTTTGTTGTTTCGCAGGAAATTGACTTCTGGTCCAAAACTGAAATAGGTGCCTTCACTTTTATAGTCGAATGACTCTCCTCTTCTGGTAGATTCGGTTCCATACTCTGCCGTGAAAAAAAACTGATCAAAATCGATACTTGTCTGAAATCCCTGACCTGTTCGCTCTGCTCCGAAGACAGTAGAAAAAGCTGGAACAAGGTCATAGTTTATTTTAATTATAGACGGCTTCCAGTCCCGTGGGATTTTTACCTGGTTTTTTCGTTGTTCGGCCAATGATTGATTATTTCTACTCCCAGAACTCCTTCCTGATCCGAGTTGATTAGCCGCACCTCTAAGTCCCTGACCAGAAATCTCTGAAAGAAGAAACAGGCAAAAAAGAATCGATATGGCTTTGAAAATATTCATCGTTAGAAATAGATTTCCACGTTAGAAGGCACAACTCGATCCAATACCCGATTGACAATCACTACCGAATCAAATGTATTGCTGTAAACAGAGTCCAGCTTAAAACTATAAACAGGATCGCATTCATCATAATATATTCTCAAGTGAGGTATGTACTGAATTTTAAGATCATAGTCCTGTGAGTCGGTTTGAAAAATGTAATTGACCTCTTCCGTCTCAGAGTTCATAAATAAACCCATAACACTGACGGTATCATTATCAACAGTATCTGCGGTACTTAATAAATAGAAGTTGCTGGTAGTTTCAGTAACCAAAGAAAACGCCACTTCCTTTTCTGTCTTATCCGTAGAATCTGCCTGATAAAAATTCACCCATGCATAATCAGTGCTACTATCTAGCTCACAATCCTTTATTTCCTGACAACTAATTGCCAGCCATACACCTACAATAATGAATATTCCGTTTCTCATACTTTCAGAATGGCCGTAAAGTTATAATAACCGCTAACTATTGAACTTATTATAGGGCTCAATTTGTATTAGCTTTGCAGAATATCAACTTAGTTGAGGTAATTCAGTACTGGGTTTGGTGTATCTATTTTATTTTCAATGGTTTGCCAAAAACATGTGGGCATTTAATTGCCGAATTAATATTCAAAAGGAATTGAAGTGAAGACAAAAAAGATCAAAAAGGATAAGGTTAACATAGTAACTCTGGGTTGCTCCAAAAACCTGGTAGACTCTGAAGTAATGCTTACCCAGCTGAAGGGGAATGATATTGATGCTTCTCACGAATCAGTGAAAGACGACTCCAACATCGTCATTATAAATACCTGTGGGTTTATCGACAATGCCAAACAAGAGTCGATCGATACCATTCTACGTTATGTGGATGCCAAAGAAGAGGGAATCGTAGAAAAAGTTTATGTGACCGGATGTCTTTCACAACGCTACAGAGAGGAACTACAGCAGGAAATCCCTTTGGTAGACTCATGGTTTGGTACCATGGAGCTTCCTTTGTTGCTTAAAAAATTCAATGCTGATTACAAACACGAACTCTTAGGCGAACGCATCACTACTACAGATCGACATTACGCGTATCTAAAGATTGCTGAGGGTTGTGACCGCCCATGTAGTTTCTGCGCTATACCGATCATGCGGGGCAAACACGTCTCCAAACCCATGGAGCAAATAGTCAAAGAAGCCCAGTCGCTAGTCAGAAATGGCACCAAAGAAATTTTATTAATCGCTCAGGATTCGACTTATTATGGTTTGGATCTGTATAAGAAACGGAACCTGGCAGAGCTCTTAGACCGATTGGCAGATGTAGAAGGATTGGAGTGGATTCGACTTCACTACGCTTTCCCTACTGGATTTCCAGAAGACATTCTGGATGTGATGGCCAAGCGCAGCAATATCTGTAACTACCTGGACATCCCGCTTCAGCATGGAAGTACGGAAATGCTGAAAATCATGCGCAGAGGAACCACTCGTGAAAAAACAGAGCGTTTGTTAAACACCATCCGTGAGAAAGTACCTGGCATTGCGATCCGCACGACCTTAATCGCAGGTCATCCTGGAGAAACCGAGAAAGAATTTGAAGATATGCTCGATTTTGTGGAGAAGTCACGATTTGAGCGACTTGGAATTTTCCCCTATTCGCACGAGGATAATACCCATGCATTCACCATGGAGGACAATGTGCCAGAAGAAGTTAAACTTCAGCGGGCCGAGCGCGTTATGGAGTTACAAGAATCGATTTCTGAAGAGATCAACAACCAAAAAGTGGGTAAAACTTTTAAGGTTTTAATTGATAGAAAAGAGGCAGGACAGTTTATTGGCAGAACAGAACACGATTCACCTGAGGTGGATAATGAAGTGTTGATAGATGCCAACAAGCACTATTTGAGAGTTGGTGATTTTGCCAATATTAAAATAGATAGCACCAGCGCTTTTGATCTCTATGGAACTCCTGTAAAATAAGAACTAAGATTATTGCCACAACTCTACATAGAGCAAATGAAATTAGAAAAGGTAACCTTAGATGAAACGGAGTGTTTTGCTCCTATTTTTCTAGACTACATCAACCAAAAAGACGCTTTAAAACCTTTCTACAACACTTTCCCGAGTGTAGAAAACTTCGAAAAGCTGATTAAAGACCGACAGCTTTCTGAAGATCATCGAGCTATACTGGTGCACGTCCTCAACAGACAATATGGAGCACTGGACAAGCCCGAGGCGGTGGACTTTAACATCCACAGCCTGGGAAATGACAAGACCTTCACCATTACCACAGGTCATCAGCTAAATATTTTCACCGGCCCGCTTTACTTTATTTATAAGATCGTAACGGTGATCAATGCATGTAAATCCTTGAAACAACAGTATCCAGACTGTCATTTCGTGCCAGTATACTGGATGGCTAGTGAAGATCATGATTTGGAGGAAATCAGTCATTTTAACCTATTTGGTAAAAAGTACCAATGGGAAACTGACCAGAAAGGTCCAGTAGGCCGAATGAAACCACATTCGCTCAACAGTGTCATCGACCAACTACCAGAATCTGTTCCGTTGTTTGAACAAGCATATCTGGATCATGACAACCTTGCTGATGCTGTACGATATTATGTCAATGAGCTCTTTGGTGATCAGGGTCTGGTTGTAGTGGATGCTGATAATCCAAAACTAAAGAGACTTTTTACCCCAATAATTGAAAAAGAAATTTTTGAAAACACCTCCAATGAGTTGGTAGAAAAGAAATCGGCTGAGCTTGAAACTGCTGGGTACAAAAACCAGGCATTCAGTCGGGAAATCAATCTTTTCTACATGGAGAATGGATTGCGCGAGCGTATTGTGAAAGAAGGTGAGCAGTTCAAGATATTGAATACGGAAAAAACCTTTTCTGCCGCTGATATGGAGGCTTTGATCAAGACCAACCCAGAGTCTTTCAGTCCCAATGTGATCATGCGTCCGCTATATCAGGAAACGATCCTTCCTAACCTGGCATACTGTGGTGGACCATCAGAGATTGCTTATTGGCTACAGCTAAAAGGAGTATTCGATCATTATGACACCTATTTCCCAGCACTTATGCCTAGGGTTTTTGGTATGATAGTAAACAAAGCCAATCATAAAAAAGTAGATAAGCTAAAGCTATCAGACCTGGATCTTTTCAAAAGCGCGCATGCACTTAAGGAAGAATACTTGAAAGTACATGGTGAGAATGGTTTCGGCCTGGAAGAGGAGCGTGCAGAATTGGCCAGGTTATTTGACAAGATCAAAGAAAAAGCGGAGACCATCGATGGATCGCTTTCTGGTTTCATCGGCGCTGAGGGAGCTAAAGGGTTTAAGTCACTGGACAACATCTCCAAACGACTGAAAAAATCCGAAGAAAAGAATAATGAGACGGCCATGTCTCAAATCGATAATATCAAGGAAAAACTGTTTCCGAACAATGGCTTGCAGGAGCGACACGATAATTTCTTAAATTTCTATTTAAATCATCCAGAGTTCATTCAGGAATTACTGGAAAAATTTGATTCGTTTGATTATCGATTTCATCTACTGCACGATGCCTAAATGTCTGATGCCAAATCCAAAATAAGGAAAGGGATTCTTTACAACCGGCGATTACTGGCACCAACTGTTTTTCAGGCTAGAAACCAACGGGTTATAGAGCAGCTTATTGGCTTTTGTCAGAAAAATCAGGTCAAGTCAGTTCATTGCTTTCTGCCAATTAAGCGGAACAAGGAAGTGGACACCTGGCCTTTAATTAATGCGTTAACTGACCAAATGGTACAGGTAGTGGTCTCTGCAACGGATTTTGAAAAGCGTACCATGAGCCATTTCGAATACTCCGTCACACTTCAGTTCGAAAATGATCGGTTTGGCATTCCAACCCCCGTACAGGGCACTCCAGCAGAAATGTCCAATGTGGATATGGTGGTCATTCCACTGTTGGCTGCAGACAAAAAGGGAAATCGAATCGGTTATGGCAAAGGTTATTACGATCGCTTGTTAACAGAAATGCCTTCCAACGTGTTGAAAGTAGGAGTGACTTTGGGGCCTTTGTTTGATCATTTTAGTTTTGCAGAGCCTCACGACATTAGCCTGGATTACGTAATCACCCCATTTGAAACTGTAAAATGTAATGACTAAACCAACAGACATATTAATTATAGGCGCAGGACCGATTGGTTTGGCGTGTGGAATTGAAGCAAGTAAAGCAGGAATGAGTCATGTGATCATTGATAAAGGCTGCTTGGTCAACTCCCTCTACAATTATCCAAAAAACATGACTTTCTTCAGCACTTCTGATAAGCTGGAAGTTGGTGGCGTTCCGTTTATCTCCCATAACCCAAAGCCTACACGGGCAGAGTCTTTGGAGTACTTTCGCCGGGTAGCTTCCTCCTGGAAACTCAATACCAAACTTTATGAGCCAGTCGGAGAAGTAAACAAACACGCTGATCTCTACGAGGTGAATACTTCTAAAGGCACCTATCTGACCAGATCCATTGTCATCGCTACTGGTTTTTATGACCTGCCATTCTTACTCAATGTGCCTGGAGAGAATTTGCCAAAAGTCAAACACTACTACGACGAACCGCACCCGTACTACGATATGGATGTGCTTGTAGTAGGAGCAGCTAACTCTTCCGTGGATGTGGCTTTGGAAACCTGGCGTAAGGGAGCCAAGTCCGTCACCATGGTCATTAGGGAAAAGGAAATCAATCAACGAGTGAAATATTGGGTGAGACCTGATATCGATAACCGAATCAAAGAAGGCTCCATCACTGCACACTTCGAGTCCAGTATTACAGAAATCAACGAGCGTACTGTTGAAATCATGACACCTGAAGGACCAAAAACACTCGAAAACGATTTTGTTTTGGCCATGACCGGATACCAGCCAGACTTTACCTTTTTGAGAAAAGTTGGAGTGGAAATAGGTGCTGATGAATTTATGACGCCCAAATACGATGAGCAAACTATGGAAACCAACGTGGAAAACATCTATCTGGCAGGAGTGATCTGTGGAGGATTAAAAACCAATAGTTGGTTTATTGAAAATTCTCGTGTTCATGCCGAAATGATCGTAGAAGATCTTAAGAAAAAAGTAGGCAGCATAGAAGCTTAAGCCATCGCTTTAGAAAATTTCATTTCACCGGCCGCTCGGTTGAGATTGGTTAAAATCTTTTCAGCAAACCTTTTCTCATCAGTAGTGAATTCATGAACAGCGGTTACGTCATTCATAGCTACTTCAATGCTAAAAGTACGCTCATCTCCCATTTCGTAAACTCCTAATGTACTGTTGTGCCAAAGATAAATCATGTCTAAATGCGTTTTGTTGTGTTTGATTATACAACGAACGCTTAGAAAAATACCCTACCCCATACCTACCTGACCAGGACAAAAACTATTCAAACAAACCCTGATTACTTTATTCTTAATACCCATTATTTCTGAGATGATTTTTTAAATAAAGGAGAAATCTTACTTTTTCAAAAAATGTAATTAATCCCAAATCCTGATGTGATCAATAGCTGCCACCACTGACGATATGGGTAAGTTTCAATGAGTTTGACTGTTTAGAAAAGCTTCAACCCGCATTATTCATTAGGATATTGAAAAGGAGGACTTAGATTTTGTATTTGCG
>JAMWZA010000151.1:11798-13508 GCA_024305105.1 Marinoscillum sp. | reverse complement strand
GCATAGCTCAGAGATACCGGATCCGAAAAATTATCTACTTCCAAAAACCCAGTCTCCTTTGGGAGAACCTCCTTAATCGTTCGAGATAGGTCATTCTCAAAATCATATTTATGGATATCATTAAGAAAATGAATCAATATCAAGTTGGTGCTTTTTCCTTTCATGCCACAGATGGGGATATATTTGCAAGTCTATGCAAAGCTTCATCGAATTCCTCTATTCCCGATTTCTTTTGAGTGACGGTGTATCGATTGATACCCGCTCCATTAAGAAAGACAATTTATTCTTTGCGCTCAAAGGGCCAAATTTTAATGCCAACAAATATGCGGAGAAAGCCCTGGAGCTAGGCGCGGCGTATGCGGTGGTGGACGAGGAGGAATATGTCACTGATGACCGGTTTATTCTAGCCGAAGACGCACAAAAAGCCTTACAGGACCTGGCGGTGTTTCACAGAAGTCGATTGAAGTGTCCAGTTTTTGCCCTGACAGGGTCCAATGGCAAAACCACCACCAAGGAACTGATCAATCTCGTACTTGCTAAAAAGTACATCACGCATGCGACGCCTGGCAATTACAACAACCACCTTGGGGTGCCACTCACACTTTTACACATTCACCCACAGGTAGAAATCGCCATCATCGAGATGGGTGCCAATCACGTCGGAGAGATTGCTGAGCTCTGTACATATGCCAACCCGACCCATGGATTGATTACCAACATTGGGGAAGCGCACACCGAGTTGTTTGGTGGAATAGAAGGAGTACTTAGAGGGAAAAGCGAGTTGTTTGACCACATGCGCCAAACTGGAGGGAAGGTTTTTATCAATATGGACGACTTTCGACTGGAAAACATGTCCAAACGCTTTAAAGATCCTGTTCTTTTTCCAGCCGATGATTTGGAACTATTAGGAGCCGATCCCTATCTGAAAATCAAGCTCGGAAGTCAGGAGGTTGTCACAAATTTGGTGGGTCGCTACAACTATGGCAACATCGCCGCAGCAGTAGCAGTAGGCCGTGAGTTTGGTGTGAGTGATGAGCAACTACTGGAAGCGGTGGCGTCATATACTCCAGAGAATCAACGCTCACAAATCATTAAAAAAGGGTCCGTTACCATCATCAATGACTGCTACAATGCCAACCCCACATCCATGAAAGCGGCATTGGACAATCTGGAATCCATGTCTGGTAAGAAAGCCGTGATTCTCGGAGAAATGAAAGAATTGCAAGATGCGGTGGACAAGCACCTGGATGTCGGGCGATGGATCAAAAAAGCTGGATTTGATCAGGTGATCCTGGTAGGAAGGCACATGATCGCAGCGGAGCAGCTGCTGGAGAATGTCTACTGGTTTGAGACCGTGGAGGCCGCACGGCCCTTTATAGAGAAGCGTTCCTTTGCTGATCACACCGTCTTGATCAAAGGTTCCCGAAGCGTTGGGTTGTCTAAGGTGGCGGACATGATAGGTTTGAGTAGTTAAGACGGTCGAAACAGTCTCTTAATCCAGCTACTTCCATTATCAGTTATCTTAGGTAGGGCCTGCTGAAAAACGCTTCTGGTAATGTAACTGCTTGACTTTCATTGTTATGATGTATTTAAAAGTGTAATGTTTTTCAGCAGGTGCAAGGGTTTTAGCAAGCATTCCCATTTTTCCATGTGCCTGAAAATATCGGTGAACGATATTTTCAAACTAGCCTGGAGCATACCATCTACATC
>JAMWZA010000151.1:0-11791 GCA_024305105.1 Marinoscillum sp. | reverse complement strand
ATTCCCATTTTTCCATGTGCCTGAAAATATCGGTGAACGATATTTTCAAACTAGCCTGGAGCATACCATCTACTTCGTTAGCTTCAGATCGCAATATTAATATATAGCTTCTCTTTGCCGCCTCGTAGCTGGTACACTCCACACTTTTTCAGCAGGCCCTAGGTAAACGCATGATGGTACGAGTTATTTTTTCCACCACGAATACTCGCTATGCCTGAGCCACTCATCGCCAGCCTGCTGCTGTTCAGCATGTGGACTAGCCATTCTCAGGAGGGAGATTTCCCCATTACACATCATAAGGCCAACATCCAGGGTCTGGACTTCACTGCTTAGAACCTGACTTTCGATCAGTATGGGCTCATGTATGTTGCTGTGAGTTCAGGAATGCTGCGCTATGATGGAGTCTGTTGAGACTTTATAGACACACCTGCTGTGTTTGCTGTACTGTCAGGAGTTTCCTCCTGACAAGTCTTTTGGCCTTGGATCATGTTCTCACGAACCGAGAGGTAATCTCTGATCATTTCAGATTTTATATCTGACTTTCTTTTACCCTGGCCCTAAAGGGAAGAAAGCCTTTTCTATGCTTGGTAAGAGCAATTGGTATGAAGTCTTTATGTGATCTGCCTGATTGCAAATCTTTGGCCCTGGTTCGTGTCCTCACGAAACATTTTCGTTGTGCCGTCAGGTGCTCGACCTGACAAGTCTAAACATGACTAAAGAGTATGCTATGCCGTCAGGAGTTTCCTCCTGACAAATCCACTAACAAAAGGAGACTGAGATGCTCGTAGAACTAACTATTTCAATGAGAACATACCCCAAAATTGGTATTGACCGGTGTGATGATTATTACTAACTTCAATGAGTTAATCGTCAAGTTGTTTTGAAGGGTTATGGTGAAGTGGTTCGTAATGAGGTGAATGAACAACCCACACGGTTTGATCTTCGAATTATCACCAATTATATAAGAACCATGAAAAATTACATCCTTTTAATGCTAGCGCTTTTGGTAGCTGTGAGTCTGTCAGCTCAGAAAGGCCCAGATCTTATGCTCTGGGTCGATGATCATACGGGTGATCAAATGATCAATAACCTCGACATTATTTATCTCTATGTACCCGACATTAATGAAACCATTGAAAAAGAAGAGTGGGATCGAAAAGATATTGATCTATCGATCAATGACATCTCTCTTGAAAAGATTACTCCGAGAAGAATTCCTAAACCTCTGGCTATTGAGCCGGGAGACTCTATTTACAGTAATGTACTCGCCTTTACTATCCAGAAAGAACTGTTTACCAGAAGCCAACTAGATGACCTGAGACGCTTGGAGCGGATGACTCAGGTTTTTGTAAGCCTGAGATTGCCTAATGATGCGGTGATCAACCAGACTGTGGCCGTTCGCATCAATAGTGATGCGAGTTTTCTGAGGAAGTTGTCGTTGGCGGCAGTAGGAGTTATCGCCATATTTTTGCTTTGGATAGGTTTCTGGAAAGGAGCACTGAAAGATATCTCCAATGCCACACCAAAGCCTTACAGCTTTTCTAGAAGTCAGATATGGTGGTGGACACTCATAGTATTGACTTCATGGGTTTATATACTTGTTTCCACTTCAGATTATAGTCTCAATGCCACTGCGTTGGTGCTGATCGGTATTAGTGGGGGTACTCTGGCGGCTGGTTATGCCATTGATAAGAAAGACGAACAAGATGTAAAGAAAGCAGCAGCAAATCCCAATGCATTGGCGGGACCACCCCCAAAGAGACATCAGAATGATGAAGGGACCAACTGGTTCAATGACATACTGATAGATGATTCAGGGAATATTTCCATACATCGTGCGCAGGTATTTCTATTCAACCTTTGTTTTGGCCTTTACTACCTTGTAGAAGTGTACAGCACACTGGAAGTGCCGACATTTGACGAGAGTGTACTTGGACTGCTTGGTCTGAGCAATGGTGTTTATACAGCCGTAAAATTCAACGAAAACAACTGATCCGATGAAAAGCAGAATAATTCAAATGACTTTATCGGCGTGCTTGATTGCATTGATTGGGCCTGTGTATGGTCAAATGACTATCCACGTTATCAATGTGGGGCAAGGCAACAGTGTGCTTGTACAGGGGCCACCCGTGAACGGCGTGAGAAAGACGATTCTTTTTGATGGAGGCAAAGAAGAACGGAGCAATGAGCTAACGGGCTACCTGCGCCGAATAGGGTATGACCCTACTGTCACCACCTTTGATTTCATGGTCGTATCCCATAAAGATGAAGACCACTATGGTGGTTTCATCCCGTTGTTAAATGCTGGATACGATGTAGATGTGTATTATCACAACAGTCATTCAAAAAAACGTGGATACGATGACCTAATAGACCTGGTAGATGCGAAGACTCGAAATAAATATGTCATGCAGCCGGGTTATGAGCTCGATTTGGGAGGAGGCGCGAAGGCTACCTGTGTGATATCTGATGGCAAGATCATAGGCGGTGAGTCTGAGGCCAACCTCAGTGAAAACGATAGGAGCATTGGATTGCTTTTTGAGTATAAGGGATTTGAGTTTTTCTCTGCCGGAGACCTTGGGGGTGGCGACAATGCTGCCGAGACCCGATGCACCAACCGCTCCACTACCCAAAAAGATTTGGAAACACCATTGGTCAATGCGCTGGTCAGGCAGCGGGTGATCGAGAGAGATAAAGGAATAGAAGTACTACATGTATCTCATCACGGGAGCGAAAGCAGTACCAACTCCACGTTTATGAACATCATGTCTCCTCAGCTGGCAGTCATATCTGTTGGACAGAATCAGGGTTGGAACTACGAGCACCCACGGTACGATGTAGTAGATAGGGTGCTGATGTCTAGTGTATCGTGTATTGATGTGGAGCCCGCCTTGGTACTTCAAACTGAGGAGGGGCGAGAGTCTGGAAAGACAAGCTTTAGCGGCTTTGCAGTGGGAGATATTACCATCGATGTATATGGTGATGGAAGTTATCGGATTACTTCTACAGGTGATTTTCTAGGGGGTTCAGATGAGTCTCGTCGAGCAGGCCTTCCACTTACACTAAAGATCGATGAGTAATTAAAAAAGCCATCTTATGTGTCTTGTCCTGAGCCATCCCTGATGCTTCGATCAGGAAAAGTCTGATGGCTTTATTTACGGATAGGCAACGGATTGCAAATCCGAATGCTCCGTCTTCCGGGATTACAAATCCCGAAGAGCGGGGGAGACTAGCCTTAAACCCAAGGGGTAGATGTCTTTCTTCCAATTCCGACAACAATTACTAAATTAAAGGTTTTTTATATACTCGATCAGCTGATCAATCCCTGTCTTTAAGTAATCAAATTTTTCACGATAGTCTTTGCAGCTCCAAATATCATAGTTAGTATCTGGATAGAGATGAACAGGTTGATCTATGCTATTCCAATACAATTGAAAGCCCTCAAAATGATCCCAACCTTTGTAATGTACATGATGAGATTCATACATCTTATTTAGCCGATATTTCGGGAGATGGAATATTAAACTAATCCTATGAGAAACATGTACATCTATGCTATCAGCAAAATTGTATGAGACACATGTGATATCTCCCCATAATTCTCCAATTTCAAATTGCTTATCCGTAAATGTCTCTCTCAAACGAGTCAGGAGTCTTTGATTTTCATCAATAGCTTCATTCTCTGCTTTAACAGAGGTAATTGATGAAAACTCCAGCTCACTAAAACTTTTAATATCTTCTACTTCAGCTACGGCATCTTTGTAGACCTTATTCTTATTGACCAGAATGCCCATCTCTCGATTATTTCTCGTTGAGTAATCATAAAGATTCATCGACGTTAGAATCAAAGAACGCTCGTTGAAATAACACTTGGCATGTAGTTCTTTGAAGAAGTACAGCTGCAGGGTATCCAACTCTTTAATGCGCTCCTCTTCATCCCAGTTCAACTCTGATTTGCCATAGATGATGGTCAGCTTCACACCGCGTTTAGTAGCACTTCTAAGCCGCTCATAGATAATATGAGGGATGTTGAGGTATGGCGTAACAAGTGTCAGTTCTTTTTTAGCTTCTTTGATAATGGTCTCTAGCTCAGATGCTACTTGGTAGGTGGTCAGAAATTTCAATTAGTTAATCTTTAAGAATTATAATGATAGGAATAACTGAATTTGATCATACTCATCAAGTAATCAATATCGGAGTCTGGTGTGATCACTGCTTCATAATCTCCTACACCGAAATGCCCAATGTTTGAAACATCTCTAAAGATTCTTTTAGGGTCTTCAAGCATTCCATATTTCAAATTGACTCGTACCTTCACCTTGCTTTTTTGCACTTCATAGTCTGCAATAATTCGCTTGTTCAGCTTGAAACCTATATAGTGCTTTACTGGGCTGATGTCTATATTGTCTAGCTCTAAAATCCGGTCACGAAGTGTGGTAGCAAGTTCCTTTATTTCAGGGTTGGCTTTATGGTAGTGATCTTCCTCATGATAAACTACTATCTCTTTATCCACTTGCTCTGCACGATCATCTTTTACATCTATGGTCTTAATGCTTTCATTGCTGTTAGACCTGTGTTGGTTTAAGATGATAGTGTTATTGCTGTATTGCTTGATCTGCCATAGCTCAAACGGCAAATCTTTGAACTCTATGCTCTGCTTCTGATAAGGTGTAAACTGTGGGGAGATGAATAGCACTCTGGACTGGCTCCAGTCTACTTCATCACGTTTCAGCGATTTGCCGGTTTGCTCTTGGTACTCCAGGATAAAGTCTGCTTTGTTATTGAGCATGAGAGACAGGTAGGAATAGCCCTGGTCGATGACTGAGAAGTTTTTGGTTTTTTTATACTCAATGATCACAAATGCATTTAGCTGTTGATCATAAGCTAGTGAGTCTATTCTGAGCCCATTTAGTGGAAATTCAGAACGTACCATCTCCAGTTCAAAAAGTATTTGCAGATTTTCTTCTACCAAATTTTGTATCTCCTTTTCTAGTTTGAAAGGAACGTTCTTGACTTCTTCTAGTTTGGTTTTATTGAGTTTGTAGAGATCCATATTATAAAGTTCCTGCAATTATATCATCGACCATGCTAAGTAATTGTCTTGAAGTATAGGAATTCATGTCTTCGTATGGAATAGAATCAGCCTTGACTCGATTAGTGGTTGTTCGAATGGGTCGAAAACCATGCATTTTAGCAAATGACATTATATGGCGTATAGTAGCTCCTTGTGACCTACTAGCGATGACAATAATTTCACATTGATGCTTGATCAGAGCTGCCAAACCATTCTCAACATCTCTTAAACGATCTCCGTAGGTTTGAACACCAACTACAGTTTGGGAATAGTTAAACCATGCCAAGTAATCCTTATGCTTATGAATATTGTTGGAGGTATTTCCTCCGGCTGCTTCTATACAATGGCAGAGTTTTGACAAGGTCTTGGTTTTACCTGTATTGGTTTTGCCTGATACTACTATGATTGTTTTCTTCATGGATATTTTATGTAATTAGTTAACACAGATTTTAATTCATATTAGGCGAACCCCATTAGTCCCTGATCTCCCTGATCAAATCCACAATCTTGCTATTACTAAACTGGGTTTTAAAATCAATCTTAACATCCCCTTTGAAGAACTGCTCTGCATGCTTGATCTTTTGTAGTTCTTCAGGCCTTAGTTCTGTTTCTCTCTTCACATTTTTAGTCTCTACGATGAAATGCAGCTTCTTTTCACCTCCATCAAAGTTGATTACATAGGCAAAGTCTGGCGAATATGTTTTACCACCTGCGACTGGTATTTTGATGGAATTCTTCGGGATCTTGGTAAATACGACCACTTCCTTTATCTCAGCCGCTATGTTTTCTTTCTCCAATTCAGAGTCATAGAACAGTTCATCAAAGAAATAACTATCTGCTACCTGATCAGTGGAATACATCACGCCTACATCAGAGGCTGAAATTTCATTCTTTACCTCTCCATTCGTCTCAGTAAATTTCGTCGGATGTATGCTATTGGAGACGCTTTTATAAGCAATGCTAAATTTATCAATGGCGTTGTGCATCAGAAAACTATCAAAGCTTTGCTTGATGATTCTGATCGTAGAGGCATTGAGGAATTCGTTAATGGCAATCTTTGAATCAATCAATGATTGATGAATGGTCTTTAAATTTAGATGGAGTGCTTTGGATAAGTCCCTAAGGAAATCGCTGTACTTCATGGTGACTACTGGCGTCACTTCACTATCCAATACTGAAATTTCCTCGGATGTCTCAGCCCGATTTTCTATTATTTCAATTTCTGCTCTTCGCTCCTTTAGTCCTTCTACCGTAAACTGACCTTTTAGCTCCTTGAAAAAGGTAGTTAGCAACTTTTGAAAGTCTGCTTCCTGATCAAACTTATATTCCAGCACCACTTTTTCATTGAGCTTTTCCCACAGCTCTTTCAGCTCCTTGTACTTCTCGGTTCTAATCGTTACATGTTTTTTGGTATCGGAGGCTTTGCGGACTTTACTAGAGCCTACTCCTTCAAAGATTAATGGATAATTAGTTTTGATGTAGTCAAAGCCTCCTTCTTTAAAGGTGTTGGTTCGATTCACTACATTGTTATCATCCAGAACCTCTAAAAGCTCGTCTTCCGTTGTTTCGTAGATTTCACATATCTTTTTAATGATGCCGTCAGAAAGTTTCTCTGGTTTAGCTTCCATCGAGATTGCACCGGACTTATCATTGATCTCATTGACTAGCTTATCTACAAAATCGCTTTCTGTAAAATCCACAAAGTAGTTGAGGTGAAACTGCTCATCCTTCACTCGGTTACCATATTCATTGACAGGCAGACGCAAACCACGCCCTACCTCCTGTAGCTTGGAGATATCGCTCCCACTGCTCCGCAACTTACAGATCTGAAATACATTTGGATTATCCCAGCCTTCTCGCAGCGTCCACTTGGAGAAGATAAACCGACGTGGATTGTCCAGGTCAAGCATGGCTTGCTTGTCATGCAGTATCTCGTTGACTTCTTGCTCTATGGCTTCATCTTTTTCGCTGTTGTCCTTGGAGAAATATCCTGCATGGGTTTTGGAGAGGTCTTGCAGTGTCTTTTCCAGATAAGTTTTATAAAAACCCTTTGGCTCGGTCTTGAGCAATTCCTTTACTTCAGCATTGACCAGTGTTTCTATAGTAGTCTTCAGGTATCCATCCTTATTTCGATACTCTTCTATATTGTCTATGAAAAACAGGGTCAGCGGTTTGATTTTCACCTCACGCGTGAGCAAATCCCGTTCCAGCTCAAAGTGATGCTTGATCGCTTTGCGCATCATTAGTTCCTGCAAAGTCTGTGCGTATGAATATGGATTGACTTTATCACCCTTCTTGATATCTAAGCCATTCGACAGGGCTACTTTAGACTTGGTGAGGTTTTCAATGAACAGGTCTGTCATCTCTGGATGTACCTTCTGCAAGCTGTCCTTTCTGGTCAACTTAACCGTCTTTTTATGATCGTTTTCTGTTAGTTCGAAAGTGGCCTCTTTACCATCTGTATTCGTGAGCTTTACTACGGCGTTCTTCCCGTTTTCAAATTCCGTGATGTAACCAACCACACCTTTGACCAGGTTTTTGTTGAAAGAATCCACGGCCGAAAGGGTGTAGATTAGATTTTCGTACTCTTGGAAGGTAGCTCCATAGCGCAGGATAAACTGGGGCTTCATCCGCTGGATGTTTTCCCAGGTTTTTTTGCCTTGGGCAAACTTGTGCGGCTCATCAATGATGAAAAAAGGATTTACGGCAGCTATGCCATCATAAGGCACCGTGTATTTATCAAAAAGTCCTTTGTCAAAGCTCTTACCCATGGTGTCAGAGTTGATCATGCCGGCATTGATGATCAGCACCTGTATGCTGTCCCGTTCAAAATCCCCTGTATTCACAAAACTGTTGACTGCCGGAGGAATGTACGATTTCTTACTCTTATTGCCTTTCTTGCTCTCTACCACATGGAGTTTGAGGACTTTACCATACTGCTCTCTGAAATGCTCCCGCGAACTATCTGACTTTAGAAAATCGATGGTACCCGCTTTGATGGAGAGAGTAGGTACCACCACCACAAATTTGAAAATGCCATAGTGCTTGTTCAGCTCAAAGATGGTTTTGGCATACGTATACGTCTTGCCCGTACCTGTTTCCATCATGATGTCTATGATATTGCTGTTGCGCTTGATCTTCTCATCCACTCCATTGTGTTCATGGAGCTTGCGGATGTTCTCAGGATATTGATTGCTGGCTTGAAAGTCAAATGTTGAGTTGATACAGTTTTGATCTACACCTGCCGGACGAACGACCTCCAGATGTTCGAAGACTGCCACTGTACTATCGACGGCCTGCGTCTGGTGGTTGAGGTTTTTCTCAAAGTTGAATCCCTTCATATCTAATACCTGGTTATGAAGTCAATGTCAATGTTTTTCTTATTGGAGTAGGACTTGATGTTTTCCGATACTTCGCGCAGGGCTTTGCTCTCGAAATGGTAGCCAAAGGCAATGACCGATGTAGGGTTAAATTCCTTGTCTGAGTCGATCCTTTCCAACAATGCTTTTAGGTGATCCGTACCAAAGCCCTTGTCCATCAGATAAAGTTTGTTACTGCCGTAGTGGCCGGTGTAGCCACCGAGATCAGTAGGTGCCAAATCTGAGGTGAGGGGAATAGTGTCGTGAGTCTTCCAGGTGGTGAGCAGGGCTTTGATATCTTCTTCGGTAAGCTTGCTCTCGTCAAAGAGCTGGGTCTGTACATCCAACTCGTCAGCTTCCAATCCGTAATCTTCCCAGATAGGCATGGTCTCGAAGATGCGGAAGCCCAGATCCTGATTTTTCAGGTTTTCCATTTTGGATGTTAGTGCATCAAGCTTTTCTTTTTTGTTCTCCAGATTAAGCTGTTGGGCTAGCTTTTTGATCTCATTTCCTGTATCAAAGACCTTAGAGCTAATGACTTCCTGCTTCACCTTCTTCGCAGCACGGATCAGGCGCTCCTTGGTGATCTCAAAGATCGTAGGCTCAGCCACTCCCAGCTCATTTTTTACAAAGTCATAGGCCGTCTTATCCTTCTTTTTATCCAGCACCTCAGGCAGCTGAACCAGCACATACTTTCTGTTGCCACCATCTTCTGCATTGAGCTGCATGACGGCATCTCCTGTGGAGCCTGAGCCTGCGAAGAAGTCGAGGATAATATCATTAGCAACCCCCATCTGCATGATTCTTTTTATAAGACTCACAGATTTAGGAGTTTCAAAAACGGACACACCTTCAAAAAGCTCCTTGATTTGATTTTTGGCTGATTCCGTTGTTCCAACATCTTCTGCAAATAAAATTGTCTCTGGTGTTAAACCTCTGTCCTTAGATTCTAAATAGGTTTTAACTCTAGGAACTCCATTCCCATTTTTCCCGAACCATATACGATTATCTTGGATAGCAGAGTTCATTGCTTCTTCAGTATAGAGCCAACACCGTCCACTTTCAAGGTTATGCTTCGTTCCATTTGGGGCTGTCAGCTCATAGAATTGACCAGATGTACCATGCCCAGCCTGTGCTGTTGCCGGATCCGATTTCCACAATCCCCTAGCGTCATTGTCAGGATTTTTATAGTTAGAAAGGGCTTTCTCTGACATAGGAAGTTGACTAATTGGTCTATGCCCTTCATTTACAGTTCTTGCATATGAAAGTATATAATCATGTCTCGTTGAGACAACTTTTCTATTTTCCCTATTTGTTCTTTTTTCCCAAAGAAAACTTGCAATAAAATTCTCCTCTCCAAAAACCTCATCCATTAAAATTTTTAACTGAGCTACTTCATTGTCGTCTATGGAGATAAATATTACTCCATCCTGTCTCATAAGCTGCCTCGCTATGTAAAGCCTTGGGTACATAAAGGTGAGCCATGCGGAGTGGGAGTTGCTTTTGCTCTGGGTAAACTCCAGAATGCGCTTAGCCTTCTCCTCGTCCACACCGGCTAGCTGCCGCAGCTCCTGCACCGTAAACTTGCGGTCGTCCGCATAGACAAACCCATCACTACCGGTATTGTACGGTGGGTCTATGTAGATCATTTTTACCTTTTCGTAGTAGGCGTTGCTGAGGTGCTTGAGCACTTCCAGATTGTCGCCTTTCAGCAGCAGGTTTTGTGATGTTTTGTTTTCAGGCTTTTGGTTATGGGCTTCATCCTCTCTAAGTAGAGTGGTGGCCTCATCACTAGCCAGTAACCGAGCGTAAGATTTACCCAGCCAGTCTAGTCCGTAGCTTTCTTTGTAGAAGTCCACTTCATTGGCAGACAGTTCTTGCTTAAACTTCTCCAGGTCAAACTGTCCGTCTTTGGTAAAGCACTGTGGAAACTGTGCTTTGAGCACTTCCAGGTTTTTGTTAGGCACTTTGTTATCAGTGGTGGTATGCTGCTCTTGATCCATTGTCAATGTGAAAAACTTTTTGAAGCGTGAATATTATCACATAAAAATGTGAAGATAATTAGATATGAAGGAGTGTAGAGGATAAAAATCCAGATTTCCCGCTCTATGTCTCATGGTAAAAGATCTGAGAGTAAACCTCCAAGGTTTTGGAAACCTTGGAGGTTTTAAGATTGTGCGGAGCCTAATCATTTACCTTTGCCTTACCGAAGGCGCAAGCCAAATCATCCTGGAGGTCAATCGAGACCGCATGCCTGTGCGCCACTGGTACTTGCATAGGGTGTGCCTCTCTCTTTGTGAGGGAGGTTTTATTAAAACAAGAGGAGATCAAAACCTCAACCGCCGAGGATCGTGTCTTTACGATCCATCTACGTTTTGGTTCGTGGGGATACGTGCCGTGGCGGGAAGTGTGCGTCGATAAACTTCCAAGGGTTCCAATAGCTCATTACCACATCCAAACCACCATCCCCACCACTACCGGACTCCCGATCAGCAGGTGATAGAAGAAGTAAGCACTGAGGTAGTGCTTTAGGCGAATGGAAATGACCTGCCAGTAGGTGAGGTTTTGCTGTTTTCGTTTCTTGGTTCGGTACAGGTCATAGTCTATGGGCAGGTGGTTTTCCGTGCCTTTTAATACTTCCTCGTATTGGGTCTTAAGCTCACGGGCAAAGTCCGTGCTTTCCTTTTCGCCCGGGGTGGTCTGTAGCGTCTGAAAGATGCGCAGCTCTTCATAGAGGCTGGAAAGCTCCTGCGCACTGTTGAGAAATCCCTGTCCGCGCTTGTCGTACTGCTTTACAGCCTCTACCTGGTGAAAGACCATGAGCAGGATGCTGAGGCTGGTGATGAGATAGGCGGTGAGGTTGGTGCTGGTGAGTTGCTCACTGTAGATGTTGTAGACGGAGAGCAGTCCAGCTACGATGAGATAGGCATTGAGCAGGCTGGAGCTGATCATGCTGAGTTTGGCGGTGCGCTTGAGCCGGTCATGTGCTTCGAAGCGTGCGCCTTTGGTGTAGTACAGTTTGTATTCTAGTTCTTCGAGGTACGAAGTGGATTTCATCATTAATGATACATGTTTAGGTTATTTGAGTGCTTCTGTTCCGAATTTTATTTCGTCCCACGGGACCTTGAGTGCTTCCCACGGTATTTTTAACCGTCCCACGGCACTTGTACCCTTTCCCACGGTTGTTATGACCCTTCCCACGTCATCTTTACCCCTTCCCACGGGTAGTAATACCCTCCCCACGGCGTGGGAAGAGTATTTTGGGTCGTGGGAGCTACTTTTTATTAAGCCCACTGCTTTCGGTGAGGCGTCCTAAAATAAGTTGACAGGTTTTAGATAAATACTGGTATGAGTTTAC
>JAMWZA010000150.1 GCA_024305105.1 Marinoscillum sp. | reverse complement strand
AAGAGCCAGTTGTTTTGCAGCTGGCTTTTTGGCAAAACCCATCACTGTTCTTCCGCCATATTTCCAGGAGTTATTTCGTTCTTGTTCTATTACGGATTCCAAGTTACCCGAAGGTTCAAAATCCTTTTCCAGTTTATGTGAAGCTATACTCAGGGATTTCAGCGCTTTCAATTTATCCGATCTGTCCAGTTTGGCTTGTTTAACTGCTTTGTTAAGGATTTGGATACTCTCGTCATACACTTTCGTAGGAACAGGGAATGGGTGACCATCCTTACCACCGTGAGCAAAAGAGAACCGTGCTGGATCTGTAAACCGTGATTCGGTTCCGTAAATCACTTCACTGACCAAGGTGAGTGATTGCAGGGTGCGCGGACCAAGACCTTGTAATAGTAATAAATCTTCGAATTGGTCAGTCGGTAAATCCCGAGCAAGCGCTAAAATCGTTCCTAGTCGTTTGATGTCTACATCTTTTTGTTTTACATCATGATGGGATGGAAGGGCGATTTGCTTGATTTCCCGAATCATTTGGTCAGGATTCTCTTTGGCTATACTTAGAATGCCATTTTTTGTGGCAAGGGCATTCCGGTGAGTCAAGTTCAGGATTTGTCCTTGATTGTGCCCATAGATAAACTCATGTGGCTCTTCTGTATAACTCTTCAGGTCGCGACTATGCCAGTGATACCTTCGGGCATAGCCACTTGCTCCATTCATGCCCTGTTGGACCACAGCCCAGTCACCATCATCTGATACGATGAAGGAATGCAGGTATATCTGAAACCCGTCTTGAATAGCTGTATTATCAACTTTAGCAGTTAATCGACTGCTCTTTACGAGTTCATTACCGTTTAAACCGGTTTTTTGCGCTATATGTAAAAGTTCTGCCGGTGTATTGCGACTATGCTTGCCGCGACCCCCACAAATGTAAATACCTAAATCATGTGCGATGGGGTTCAGTGATGACTTCAAAGCGCCCATCACCGATGTGGTAATGCCAGAAGAATGCCAGTCCATGCCCATGACACAGCCAAGTGACTGAAACCAAGCCGGATCGCTCATTCTTTTAATGACTTCCGCTTTGCCATAGTCAATAATGATTGCTTCAATAATGGCTTTTCCTAGTTTGCTCATTCGCTCAGCAAGCCATCTTGGAACCCTGCCATTGTGTAACGGTAAGTCTGCATGTCCTGAACGTTTCATCTAGTAAAGCTAATTATATTAGTATAATAAACTAAAAATATTAGCTTTATTTTCTTCTACACTTTGTTTTAATTTAGAGCTTTATTGCATTGATAAAAATTATATGATTAGAGGATTAATTACCGTACTGCTGTTTGCGGCAATCACAATTACTGGTGAGTGTCAGTTACAATCGCCAAAAGATTTTCTTGGATATGAATTAGGGGAGGCATTTTCGCGTCACCACCAGGTGGTTGATTATTTCCAGCATGTCGCCCAGTCGTCTGAACTAGTGGAGTTGGAGCAGTATGGAAAGACTTACGAGAATCGCCCATTATATCTGGCATATGTCTCTACACCTGAGAATCTTGCGAATTTAGAGGAAATTCGTCTGGACAACCTGAAACGAGCAGGTTTGGAAGATGGAGCGCCAGTTAGCAAGGTGAGTATCGTTTGGTTGAGTTACAATGTGCATGGAAATGAATCCGTATCAACAGAAGCATCAATGGCTACCATTTACGATCTGGTAAAGCCAGGTGGTAAGTCGGATTGGCTTAAAAACACCTTAGTAATCATTGATCCATGCATTAATCCTGATGGGAGAGAGCGCTATGTCAATTTTTATTGGGAGCATAAAAATTCACCTTACAATCCTGATCTAAATAGTTGGGAGCATCATGAAGACTGGCCAGGAGGACGTGCCAATCATTATTTGTTTGATCTGAATAGGGACTGGGCCTGGTTGACACAAGTAGAATCCCAGCAGCGGATTGCAAAATTCAACAAATGGCTTCCTCAGGTGCATGTAGATTTTCATGAACAAGGTGTAAACTCACCCTATTATTTCGCTCCAGCGGCAGAGCCATTCCATGAAGTGATCACCGATTGGCAAAGAGACTTCCAAACGCAAATAGGAAAGAATCATGCCAGGTATTTTGACGAGAATAACTGGTTTTACTTCACCAAACAGGTTTTCGATTTGTTGTATCCGAGCTATGGTGATACCTATCCGACTTACAATGGAAGCATTGGCATGACCTATGAGCAGGGAGGTTCCGGACGTGCTGGTTTAGGAGTGATCAAGGAAGAAGGAGATACTTTGACACTTAAAGATCGAATTGCACATCATCATACTACTGGATTGTCCACAGTAGAGGTTTCCAGTAAGAATACCACTGAATTGTTATCTCAATTTGAATCATTCTTTGCAAAGCCTATTAATGCCAAATACAAGACGTATGTTTTGAAAAACGATGGCAATGAGGATAAGATGCGTGATCTGATGAATTGGCTTGATATTCAAGGCATAAAATACGGAACCGCCAGTTATGGGAAGTCTTTAAGTGGTTATCATTATGGCTCTGGCAAGAATAAGTCCTTTACCATAGGTACGAATGATTTGGTTATCAATATCAATCAACCAAAATCAGTTTTGACTACCGTATTGTTTGAGCCTAAAACCAAATTGAATGACTCGCTGACTTATGATATCACTTCGTGGGCTGTACCGTATGCTTATGGTTTAGAAGCTTATGCAACTACTGCTGATGTGCGCCCCTCAGGTGCTGTGCAAATTGAAGAATTTACTCCAAATGATCTGGGGCCAGCTTATGGCTATATTTTTGAGTGGAAGAACTTAAAAGATGCTAGACTTTTAGCGGCCTTGCTTAAGAATGATCTGAAAGTTAGGTACACCACTAAACCCGTAACTATTGGTTCATCAAGATTTGGAAGAGGCTCGGTTATCGTGACTGAACGGGACAATGATTCAGGATATCATGAGCTGCTACAGGGTCTTGCCAATAAACATGAGCGTCAACTTACCAGAATCGAATCGGGCTTTGTTACGGATGGTCCGGACATTGGATCTTCAGATGTAGCGTATCTGAAGGCACCAAAAGTGGCATTAGTAGGAGGGTCCGGAACTTCATCGTTAGATTTTGGCGCTACCTGGCACTTTATGGAGCAAAACTTAGGCTACCCGGTTACTACATTGGGAACTGATTATTTTAGTCGAATAGACCTGAGCGAATATAATGTGTTGATCATGCCCAATGGCTGGTATTCGAGTCTTGATGATCGAGCAATCTCCAATGTGAAGGAATGGGTACAAGCAGGAGGTACACTTATTGCCGTACAAGGAGCAATTAACAAGCTGAAAGGAGCAGAAATTGGGTCTATTGATACGTACAATTCAGATGAGGAGAAAAAGAAATTCGAATCAATAGATGAGCAAGTAAAAGAGGAGATGAAACTCGTTCCTACTTCTGAAGAAGAACGCTACAATATTAGAGAGTATGTAGCTGGTGCGGTTTTTCGTGTATCAATGGACAACTCACATCCATTGGCATACGGTTACAATAAAGATTATTATTCATTAAAGACATCAAGAAATCGATTTGGGTATTTGGAAACAGGCAATGTGGGGGTTATTAAATCAGCGGATGACCACCTTAGTGGATTTGCAGGAGAAATAGTCAAAAAGAAAGTGGCGACATCACTGGTATTTGGTCAAGAACGACTTGGTCGTGGCAGTATCATTTATTTCACGGATAATCCATTGTTCAGGTCTTTTTGGTATGATGGTAAATTGCTGGTAGCCAATGCAATCTTTTTTGCTGGTAATTAAAAGTCCATTTGTGCCAAGGGTTTTTAGCAGGTCATTTGGTTTACTCGTAGCTGATTCATGATTTTAAAAGATTGATTGGATGAACACCTGGTGGAAGCAATATTTAACAAGCCCATTAATCACGGCTGTAGGTCGACAGAAGGAGCTTCTTAAATTCTCCAAACCACCAGTAATTATAGGTGGTTGTGCCCGGTCCGGTACATCGATGCTACTGTCCATGCTTTCTGCTCATCCATCCATCCATGCCATCCCTGTGGAGACAGATGCATTTACGCACTGGGATCTGGTAGGACGGCCTAAGCGAATCGATCGTTTTTACCGCGAGTTACTCAAAGCCAGAATAAAACCGAATAGCAATAGATGGTGTGAAAAAAGACCTTACAACGTGAGATACATAGCTGAGATTTTACGATACTTTGGAGAAGATGTACGCTTCATACATATCATCCGAGACCCAAGAGCAGTTTGTACCTCACGGCACCCTGAAAAACCTGATTCCTATTGGGTGCCACCTGATCGATATGTGCATGATGTAACATTAGGCCTGGAGTACGAAAATCACCCGAGTGTACACTCATTAAAATTTGAGGAGCTTATACAGAACGAGAAAGAGGAGCTTAGAAAGGTTTGCGAGTTTATTGATGAACCTTTTGAGATGAGTATTGAAAATTGGATGAAGCATGCTACTGTGCGTACCAATCGCGCATGGTTTCAACCATTACAAAATGTGTCTCTTCGAAATGGGACTGAACCAGAACATTCAGGACGGTTAAAGGAACTGGAGAGTCATACTTCATTGATCAACCTGATGCATAAATTGGGGTATCACTAATATTTTTAGCTTTAAAGGCGAATAATTTTAGTAATATTTTGGGTATTACTAAATATATTGTCATATTTAACTTGAAATTCTAAGGATATGACAGTAGATACTAACAATATTAGAGTTATGGACCTGGGAAGTATGAATGCTGATGTCACATTTGATGACGACTACAGTTTGAAATTAACTTCCAAGAAATTGCAATCAGGTAAATGCCAGGTCAAGTTTTTTGCCAATGTTCACGACCGTCGAGATATGTATGGTTATGTGTTAGTGGATTCAGATAAAACGTTAAAAGATGTCGTCATCAAAATCAAGGAGAAACTTAGAACGATTAGACAAACCAGAGAATTTCATCATTTGCATTTATATTCCATAGGTAAAATGGGAGCAGATGATTTGAATTTCATCATCTTTGATAGTTAATACAAACAAAAGGTACTGTGAGCATCATAGCTGAAAATATTAAGTTTTTAAGGAAAAGAGCGGGCTTTACTCAAGAGCAGTTTGCCAATGAAGTTGGAATCAAACGATCAGTAGTTGGAGCCTACGAAGAAGCGCGTGCTGAGCCAAGATTACAGACGCTGATCAGTATTTCTAAAGTGCTGAATGTGGTTGCGGATGACTTAATCTCCAAAGATCTGACTTCAGGAAATGATGGACAGGCTAGAGAGAAGGTTAAAATCCTTTCGATCACCGTGGATAAAGAGGACAATGAAAATGTGGAGTTGATCCCTCAGAAAGCTGCAGCTGGTTATCTTAATGGTTATTCCGACCCAGAGTACTTGTCTGAGCTCCCCAAATTTCATCTACCCATGCTGCCGAAGAACGCGACGTACCGAGCATTTGAAATCAATGGAGACTCTATGTTGCCCATACCATCTGGCTCTATTGTGATAGGAAAGTATGTAGATGGATTCAGTGAAATTAAGAATGGTAAAACCTACGTGCTTCTAACGGAAAAAGAAGGCGTGGTTTATAAGCGTGTGTTCAATTACATTGAGGAAAAGGGAGTGCTTTATTTAGTTTCTGACAACAAGTCCTATTCAGCCTATGAAGTATCTGCAAAGGATGTTTTGGAGGTGTGGGAAGCTAAAGCTTACATCAGTATTGAATTTCCAGATCCTGAGTCAAAAAATGAATTAACACTCGATAAAATAGCCGGAATGGTAATGGATTTGCAAAGTGAGGTTAAAGACATTAAGAAAAACATAAATTAGTGGCATCTAATTTTTCGCATTGTCGTACAATTATCTTTGCTTTGTTCTCCAACTAGCTACTAATTGTTTTTGAGTTACTACGCCAGATTAACTTTACTATTTAATTTTTTGCCGCTACTGCTAGGTGCACAGACCATTGTGTCCGGTAAAGTAACGGAATCTGCTACAGGCACGCCTGTTCCTTTCGCCACAGTATCCTTTCTAGGAACTCAGGATGGAGCAATCACCGATTTTGAAGGAAAGTTCACAATAAGAACCAACGCATCTGTTGACTCTATTGAAGTGCGGTATATAGGATATCTAAAACGGACGAAAACGTTAACCCCCAATACTTCACAGATCATCCATTTCCAGCTGGACGAAGATGTGCAAACACTCGGAGAGGTAGTGGTGTATGCTGGCGAGAACCCTGCCTGGCCAATTATGCGCGAGGTTATTGCGAATAAGAAAGTCAATGATAAACGTACCCTTACTGCTTATGATTATGAGAGCTACACCAAAGTCGAATTTGATGTAGATAACATTTCTGATTTCATCCAAAAATGGAAACTGGTAAAAAAAGTTCAGGGAGTTCTGGATAGCATACAAACGATAGCAGGAGATGATGGTCAGCCTGTTCTGCCAATTTTCCTCTCAGAAGCGATTTCGCGGTATTATTATAAAACAAACCCCATTCAAAAACGAGAAAACATTCTTAAGACCAAAGTTAGTGGCGTTGGAATAACTGACGGAACATTGACCTCACAATTGATAGGATCCACTTTTCAAGAATACAATTTTTACCAAAATTGGTTAAACATCATCACGAAAGAGTTTGTTTCGCCAATTGCGGAAGGATGGAAGCTGTATTATGAGGTCTATTTGGAGGATAGTTTATATATCGGTAATGATTATTGCTATCGAATTGACTTCTTTCCAAAGCGAGAACAGGATCTCGCATTCACCGGATCGATGTGGATTACAAAGGAAAATCATGCGCTACGAAGAATTGATGCTACCGTTCCAAGAACCGCCAACATCAACTACATCGAAAAAATCAAAATTCAACAAGACTTAATTCCGACAGAAGCTGGTCCGTGGCTTCCTGAAAAAACAAGAGTAGTGGTGGATGTGAGTCAAATAACAAAGCAAACGGCAGGAATGATTGCTAAGTTCTATGTGTCTACTAAGGACCATAAGGTGAATAATCCAAAGCCCAATGACTTCTATTTGAATCCAGTGACTATGGAGGAAGATGTTAGAGATTTTGATGAGCAATACTGGGAAGCGGCACGTCACGATACACTTTCTGGTACGGAGCAGAATGTCTTTATGATGATCGATACGCTCAAGAAGATACCAGCTGTAAAGACTTACATGGATATGGCTAAATTTTTAGTGACAGGCTATTACAAAGTCGGTGCGATTGATTTAGGACCTTACCCAACATTTTTTGGCAAGAACAATATAGAAGGAGTTCGCATAGGCTTTGGGGCTAGAACCAACATGGCTTTTAGTAGAAAGTGGACATTTGGAGGGTATTTGGGGTATGGGTTTGATGACGAACAGTATAAGTACAAAATATTTGTAGATCGAATATTGGATAGGCAGTCCTGGACTAATGTTAAAGTAGAGTACCAGCAGGAGTTGGAACAAGTCTGGATGTTAAACGAGCAGGTAGAACCCAATAGCCTTTTTTATTCTTTGAGTCGCTTTGGGACATTAACGCAGCCTTTTATGATTCGTAAGTTTCGGATGAGTCTCTTCAGACAGGTGAGTAGAGGAGTAGGAGTAACAGGGGCTTATAAATATGAAACTTTTGATCCACAGTTTAATTTCAATTATTACAATGGGACGAGTACCGAAACAGCTTCCAACTATGAGGTGAGCGAGGCTTCTTTGCGAGTGCGATATGCCAAAGATGAGGTTTTCGTAATTAATGATAATGAACGACTTTCTTTAGGAACCGTCAGATGGCCGGCTTTCAATCTTGATTACACTTATGGAATGTCAGGAGTGTTTGGAAGTGACTTTGAGTACCATAAATTAAAACTGGGCATTGAAAAGCGACAAAAAATGGGGATTTTAGGAGTGGCTGACCTGTCACTAACTGGAGGATATATATATGGTCAGGTTCCTTATCCATTGTTATATAATACGATTGGTAATGAGACAAACTTCTATGTCAATTTTGCTTATAATCTCATGAGCTATTTTGAGTTTAGCACGGATAAATACCTGGACTTCAGGTATAGACACCAGTTTGAAGGCTTTATCCTGAATACAATTCCATTAATGAAGAAGCTCAAGTGGCGATTAATTGGGAGTGCCAATATGCTCTATGGAGGCCTTGACCAAAAGAATATTGACATGGTTCAATACCCTGTAGATGAGAACGGAAATGATGAACTGCCGTTTTATCAACTTGATAATCGACCTTATGTAGAACTTGGATATGGTATTGAGAATATTTTGAAGATCTTTTCTGTAGAAGCATTTCACCGATTAACCTACCTCGATCATCAAGATGTTAGTAAATTTGGTCTGAAATTCAGCATCAAAGTCATTCTATAGTGAGCCTTAAACCAGCACTTGTACTTGCATTATTTCTGATTTTATTCGGATGCTCCGATTCTAAAAAGTATCCGATTGAATCCGCCAAGGTGGATGTGAACTACTATTTAACTGCCCTTAATGAAGTCGAGTCTCAGTTAAAGTCAAATCAAAGCAATTTCTCATTGAGAATGCGGAAGCTTCTGATCAGTAGGGAGCTCAATTGGCCAGAAGATGTACGCAGTGATATTTCCTATCTCAGAAAGGAAATGGGCTTAAGCTACGAGCTGATGCAGTATGCTGTGGATTTTTATCAAACTTACAATTATCACGAAGAGCTTCTGGCTATCCTCGAGGAGTGGGAATCGATCAACAGTCCTTTTTCTCGTAGTGATCGCTTAAAAATAGATGCTTATTTAGGGTTGGGTAGATTCCGTGAGGCTAGTTATCGATTGTGGGAATACATTCAGTCGAACAAAAACAATACGGAAGCATTGCTATTTGCTGCAAGTAATTACTTGAGGCTTGGAGATAGCACAAGAGCCATTTATGCTTATGGTCGTGTGGCCGAGATCAAACCAAGCAGTGAAGAGTTGTTGGAGCTCTATGTGCCCATGTTGATACAAATGGGATATCCTGATAGAGCTTCGGATGTTTTAATACATCAGAAAATCGATAGTGCCAATCTGGGTAAACGATTGGTTATTGGTGAAGTGTATTTTCAGACTGGAGATATTCAAAAGGCGCATGACCTTTTGCGTGGGGATTCTTCTTCCAGAAGTTTTTTAAAGCGCATTGACTGGTTTGAGCAAACCTTACAATGGGATAGTGCGGTAAATCAGGTCAACCAATTGATCTGGAAAGACAGTAGTAATGTGGCTCTTCTACGAAAGGCTCAACTTCTGGAAAATCGAGGCTGGCTGTCTAGTTCATATAATTTATATGGCATGGTTGTAGCCAGAGACTCCACGAATTCAATTGCTGTGGAAGGAGCCAAAAATGTTGGACGAAAAATTGCATATTTGCGGAGCTTAAGAGAGGCGGAGGAGAAAATCCCCGTTTTGAACGTATCACCTAAGAAAGCGACAGAAGACAATGAGTGAAATAAAAATCACTTTACCAGATGGTAGTGTAAGAGAATATCCAGAGGGATCTAGTGCTTTGGATGTGGCTATGAGTATAAGTGAAGGGCTAGCAAGAAATGTGCTTGCTGCCAAAGTAAATGGCGAAGTGTGGGATGCAACTCGTCCCATAAATGATGATGCTACTCTACAACTGCTCACCTGGAATGATAAAGAAGGAAAGTCCACCATGTGGCACTCTTCTGCGCACTTGATGGCTGAAGCTTTGGAGGAATTGTACCCTGGCGTTAAGCTGGGTATTGGACCGCCAATTGATGGAGGTTTCTATTATGATGTTGACTTTGGTGATCAGGAGTTTGATTCCGAAAACATCAAGGCCATTGAAGATAAAATGATTGAACTAGCTCGTCAGAAGAATGAGTTTGTTCGAAAAGACATTAGTAAGGCCGAAGCGATTGCTCATTACAAAGAAAAGGGTGATGAGTATAAGTTGGAACTTCTTGAAGATCTTCAAGACGGTCAAATAACATTTTATACACAAGGCAATTTTACTGATTTGTGTAGAGGTCCACACATTCCCAATACCGGGTTTGTTAAGGCTGCTAAAGTGCTCAGCATTGCTGGTGCTTACTGGCGTGGTGATGAAAAGCGCAAACAGTTGACCCGTCTTTATGGAATCACATTTCCTAAACAAAAGGAACTGAAGGAGCATCTTGAGTTGCTGGAAGAAGCAAAGAAACGTGACCATCGCAAAATAGGTAAGGAGCTTGGACTATTCACATTTTCTGAGAAGGTCGGTAAAGGGTTACCGCTTTGGTTGCCTAAGGGCGCTGTGCTAAGGGAGCGCCTGGAAAATTTTCTCAAGAAAGCTCAGGTAAGATCCGGATACGAACAGGTGGTTACTCCGCATATTGGAAGTAAAGAACTGTACATCACTTCGGGGCATTATGCCAAGTATGGAGAGGATTCATTTCAGCCGATTAATACGCCAGCTGAAGGTGAAGAGTTTTTGCTTAAACCAATGAACTGTCCACATCACTGTGAGATCTATAAGTCCAGTCCGAAATCGTATAAAGAGTTGCCCGTTCGATATGCTGAGTTTGGAACGGTATATCGTTATGAGCAAAGTGGCGAACTACATGGACTAACACGTGTAAGAGGCTTTACTCAGGACGATGCACATATTTTCTGCAGACCAGATCAGGTGAAAGATGAGTTTGCCAAAGTTATTGATCTGGTATTGTATGTGTTCTCTGCATTGGGTTTTGATGACTTTACCGCTCAGATTTCTCTTAGAGATCCGGAAAAGCCTGAAAAATACATCGGTAGCGATGAGAATTGGGAGATAGCTGAAAGAGCCATTACTGAAGTTGCTGAATCAAAAGGATTAAATACAGTAGTAGAGTTAGGTGAGGCAGCCTTTTATGGTCCTAAACTTGACTTTATGGTTAAGGATGCACTTGGGAGAAACTGGCAACTTGGCACCATTCAGGTTGATTACACGCTTCCAGAACGTTTTGAACTTGAATACACCGGTTCTGATAATCAAAAGCACCGACCGGTAATGATTCATAGAGCACCATTTGGATCGATGGAGCGGTTTGTAGCTATACTTATTGAGAGTACGGCTGGGGATTTCCCACTGTGGTTGGCACCTGAGCAGATTGCGATTTTGCCGATCTCAGAAAAGTATCACGAATACGCTAAATCATTGTACAATCGACTACAGGAAAAGGACATTCGTGGTATTCTTGATGAGCGAGACGAAAAAATTGGGAAGAAGATTAGAGATGCTGAGATTAAGAAGATACCTTTCATGTTGATTGTAGGAGAGCAGGAAGCTTCGGAAGGATCAGTTTCAGTGAGAGCTCATGGAAAAGGGGATCAGGGAACAATGAAAATAGAAGATTTCATAGATTTTTTTAACAAGACAATCGATAAACTGTTAAATAAAGCAGAGTAGATTTTAATTAAGCAAAATAAACACCATATTTGCGTTTTATTTTGCTATGGTAGAACCAAAAACAAACAACTATTAGCAGACCATACAGAAAACCGAATAGGGGCCGTGTTGAGGAACCTTATAAAGTAAATCAGAGAATCAGAGCTCGTGAAGTGAGATTAGTTGGTGAAAATGTTGACGTGGATGTATATCCCACAGAAAAGGCATTGGAAATCGCTAGATCACAAGGGTTGGATCTTGTGGAGATTTCTCCCAAAGCGGATCCACCAGTGTGTAAGGTGATCGACTATTCTAAATTCAAATACGAGCAGAAGAAGAAACAGAAGGAGATCAAAGCGAAGGCTCAGAAGACAGTAGTCAAAGAGATTCGTTTTGGACCGAATACTGATGATCATGATTTCAATTTCAAACTGAATCATGCCATTAAGTTTCTGAAGGAGGGAGCAAAGGTGAAAGCTTATGTTCATTTTGTAGGTCGTACGATAGTGTTTAAAGAAAGAGGAGAGATTCTTCTTTTGAAATTCGCACAGGCTCTTGAAGAAATCGGTAAAGTAGAACTTTTACCGAAACTAGAGGGTAAGCGTATGTCTATAATAGTCGCACCGAAATCAGTGAGTAAGAAATAAATAATTAGGAAATGCCTAAAGTAAAAACAAACTCAAGTGCCAAAAAGAGATTTAAACTGACTGGATCAGGTAAAATCAAAAGAAAGCACGCATTTAAAAGTCACATTTTGACCAAGAAAGAAACCAAACAAAAGCGTAATTTGACGCAAGCTGGTTTAGTTCACAAAAGTGATGAGCCGAATGTTAAGGCAATGCTTAACATCTAAAAACTAATTGGTTTAATTGTTTAACCCGATGATCTGGCTTCCAAGTTACTGTTTACAGAGCGGTGCGCCAATCGTCAAAAAATCAAAAATTAAATGAGATCAGTAAATCATGTAGCTTCAAGAGCACGTCGAAAAAAGACGATGAAGCAGGCCAAAGGATACTGGGGCCGAAGAAAAAATGTATGGACGGTAGCTAAAAATGCAATCGAAAAAGGTATGCAGTATGCATACCGAGATAGAAAGGCGAAGAAAAGAGAGTTTAGAGCTCTTTGGATTCAAAGAATCAATGCTGCTGCTAGAGAGCATGACATGTCATACTCACAGTTCATGGGTGGTTTGAAAGCTGCTAATGTTGAAATTAACCGAAAGGTTTTAGCAGACTTAGCAATGAATCATCCAAAAGCCTTCAAAGCAATCGTTGATAAAACGAAGAAATAAATTATTAACCACTCACTGGTTTAAAAGCCCTGACTCTGTCATAGAATCAGGGCTTTTTTTTGTGTAATAACTGAACGCCTTATTGCTTGCCCTTCCATTCAGCATAAAACTCTTCGAGAAATTTTTCCATGTACTGATGCCTACTTTCGGCTAGTTTTCTGCCTGTAGATGTATTCATTCGGTTCTTTAATAGCAAAAGCTTCTCATAAAAATGGTTTATAGTTGGAGCAGTGCTTTTTTTATACTCCTCCTTCGACATATCAAGCTTTGGTGGAATCTCTGGATTGTAAAGCGCTCTATTTTTAAAACCACCATAATTAAAAGCTCTGGCAATACCAATGGCTCCAATAGCATCTAAACGATCTGCATCCTGTACTATGTTTAGTTCCTGGGAGGTGAATAGCTGGCTTTCATTTCCTCCTTTGAATGAAATGTTCTCAATGATTTTGACGACATGATCTACGGTTTTTTTATCAACACTTATCGATTCGAGAAATTCTTTCGCTTTCTGAGGGCCAATTTGCTCATCACCGCCATGAAATTTCGAGTCTGCTATATCGTGCAGAAGGGCTCCTAGTTCCACGACTAGCTGATTCCCTTCCTCGGCAGTTAAGATAGTCTTGGAGAGCTTCCAGACGCGTTCTATGTGCCACCAGTCGTGACCACCTTCGGCTCTTATTAATTCTGATTTAACATAGTCAACGGTGGATGATATTATTTCCTGATGAATCATATAATGTTTTCTGGTCTAGCATCATTCAGAAAATCCAAGATACATCAAAGTGACAATTCTGATGTTACGGCTTCATTTGTTTTATCTCATTGATGTACTTGGTTTGTATTGTTTGATTAGACAATGGATGTCCAGTTAAAATGATTTCGTTATCCGAGTTAAGCAGGTAAGTGA
>JAMWZA010000015.1 GCA_024305105.1 Marinoscillum sp. | reverse complement strand
GAGGACATCAACCTGAACAATTTCATCTCCAAGAAAACGTCGGAGCTGGAGGAATGGTCGCGAATCGAGCTGGAAATCAGTCATGTTAAATCCAAGTATGGGGGCGCTGGTAAGACCAAGAAAATTTTGATCCATCTAAAACGAGATTACAATTTTGACATTGATGTTTCCTTCCCTGCTGGTCTGTTGATCTTAAAGTCGGGTACAGAAGCTTTCACCAACTTTGGTGGGGTGAGTTTTGCGATGATTGCTCAAATGAGTTTTTACCAGGAAGGCAAAATTGCAAAGTATAAGCCCTATAAGGTAGGAGCAGGTTTCATTGCCATCGATGCGTTCAACTTTTCCGAAAGCGGGGGCAATCGAGATGTAGGTTTGGTGGTCATTGGTTCATTGTATCCCACCTCAAGTGACAACAAACTCACCTTTCCGCTTTATGCAGGAGGAGGCTATCTTATGAGTGAGCAGAAGATGTTTTTCCTAATCGGACCGGGAATCAGAGTAAGACTGTAATGCAATACAACGCAACAAACCCAGATGACTATTTAAACCAGCTTGATAACGACTGGCGTAAGGAGAAACTGCTATGGATACGGAATGTGCTGTTGGGATATGATGCATTAGATGAAGGCATGGAGTATAAAATGCTTCGCTATGGCAATAAAGAAAAGTCGCTTTTCCATTTGAATGCTCAAAAGAACTATGTGAGCCTTTATGTGGGCGAGACCCAAAAAATAGATCCTTCTGGTCAGTTATTGGAGGGATTTGATTTGGGCAAGGGCTGTATTCGCATCAAAAAGAGTTTAGATCTAGAGGGGACCGAACTAAAGGAGTTTATAAATAAGGCGGTTCTTAAGTGGACGGAGGGGTTGGACACCTCCTGTTAATACAGCGTTCGACGAATCAGTAATTTGGATAGAAAGTACCGAGTGCCTGGTTCTGTATCCACGCACTCGAAATGATCAACGAACTATTTGATCGGAAAATTCACATCTGCAATCAGCTGCTTTGGATCAGTATCAGCCGGTGAGTTCACATAGCTTTCAAATGGGTGAATGTCTTTTTTCTGCTTAAATACCTTGGCACGCTGCATCATCATCATGGCGCTCCACGGGTTACCCAAATGATCGTATTTTCCCGTGTGTCGTAATTTGTAAATCTTCGTTTCGGGGATTTTACCCGTAACAACCCCAACAGGAAGGCCATCAGGAACTTCAGAGACTGGAATTGCCGCTGTGTAATTAGCAATGCCCTTTACCAGTTCCCACTTATGGTAAATGGATATGGGCTCGTTGGAAATCTTGTCCGTTTTATCAGCCATGAACTCCATCAAAGTGCCAAAGTCCTTCTCCATGGACTGACCCATATCATCCATGGCGACACCTCTGGTGATGCCAATGTAGGTGCAGCCCGGATAGTTGGTTTCACCTTTAAAATCAAGGTGCGAATAAACCTGGTCCTCCTTAGCATAATCTTGCAGCATTTTTAAGCCTCTGTCAAAATCCATTCCCAACATGGCTACCATCATTTTCTTCATAAAGAAGAGAAAGAAGGGCAGCTTGCTATCCATAAACCACGTCACTTTGCTTTTACCCGCTTCTTCTGATAGTTCAAAGCGAATGTCGGCTTGTGACTTCCAGGGCTTTAAGAAATGTAGATCAAAGTCGACTGACTGATTTTCTTCTTCACTGAGAATTTTCATTTCTCCACTACCTACCCGGTCTCCTTCCCAGCTGTAAGATTTCCCATCTTCAGCTACTTTAAACCGGGCTTCCGGCTCCAGCACTAACCACGGAGACCACTTATTCCAGTGGTTGAGGTCGCTGATACATTTGTATACTTTACTAAGCGGGGCGTCTATGAGAATGGACTTCTCTACGTGAAATTTAGGCATGGTTAAAAAATTTAGTTGATTGAATTTACGATAATCCTAACAACATCACAACGCCAAACCAGTAGCTCAATGTTAAGATTTCTTTTTCTTTTCGGCCAGGAAGATTCCTCCAATCACCACTACGGAACCAATCAGTTGAATGAGGCTGAGTTGTTCATCCAGGAAGAGATAAGCAAGCGCAATGGTAGAGACGGGTCCCAGACTTCCGAAAACTGAAAAGCTATTGGCGCCAATGAGTTTGATCGCATAACTAATCAGGTAGGAAGGAATGACTGTGGCAAAAAAGGCCATGGCCAGGCCAATCCAGTAGACTTCAGGTTCAAAAGATAGGATGGTTATATCCTTGGTTAACAGGTAATGCACTACTACACATCCACAGGAGATCATCATGGCGTATGATGTAAAGACTGTCGCTCCAAACTTGGGGATGATCCAGCCAGAGCCTGTAAGATAGCCGGCATAGGTGAGTGCGCTGAAGAAGATTAGAACGGCACCCAGAATGACATCAGAACTTTGATTGACAGCTAGTTCGCCTGAAAAGATGATCACCAGGCCTATGTAAGTTACGATTACACCAATCGCCTGTTTACGTGTGATCGTCTTCCCAAAAATTAAATAAGACAACAACAGCACGAGTGTGGGATAAATAAATAATATCAGGCGTTCGAGACTTGCTTTAATGTATTGGAGTCCAAGAAAATCAAAGTAGCTGGCCAGGTAATAGCCAATCATACCAAGTCCCACAAGCCATAGGTAGTCCTTACGAGCAATCTTCTGCTGAGGTCGTTTGATCAGGCTAATGACGAAGTAAAAAGGGAATGCAAAAACCATCCTGAGCAACAGAATGGAAATGCTATCTGCTCCGAATTGATAAGATAGCTTCACCATTACAGCTTTGCTGGAAAACAGTAAAATGCCTGTAATGGCCAGGACAACCCCGAGTGTCTTTGTTTGCTTCAATTGCGTGCTGAAATCAGCAGGCTAAGATAGTGGGTGTTTGTATGACCAAACCAGTTCTTGGTCAGAAGTCTTATGCTAAGAGAAATTCGATCCAGCGATCACTTCACGTCTTCAAGCAGAACTTCAATTTCGTCATTGCAAAAACCAAGTTCCTGACCGTGTAGATAGATCTGTTGACGCTTCTCATTTTCGCTCTTATTCAGCTCCAATGTAGCCCTGGCTTTTTTGATGAAATTGAATACAAGCTCTTGCTGAAAGTCGTGTACCCGGAGAAGTGTCATGTCAAGTGAATTTTAATAGGTGATTGATTATATTGCGAATATAGTAATATAGAGTTAATAAACATACGAAAATGATATGTTTATAGTTATTATGTTGCGATAATCACTTATTCTATTGAGCCTTCCAACGGAATTGATAAAAACCGGGTCATTAGTTGGCGTCGTATAGGATTTACTAATGAAACACACTTTTTTCATAGCAATTATTTTATTCGTGATGGGCTGTGATGACTGCTGCAGCGAGTTACAGAATGGTCAGGAGCTGATTGGAAGATGGGAAGTGGTAGAGGTTGGATACTCACCCGGGTCTGGCTATGTCACGGAAAAAATCGAACAATCGAAGTTTATTGAATTTGGTGCTGATCATCATTTTCAGTCCAATTATGAAGGGCTGGATGATATTCACTACTTCCGCATCGTAGAAGATGCAGATAATCTGGTCCTGGAACTATTTCCTACCAAACCCCAGGAGAATAACCCCGATCAATTGGCCTACAAATACGAGATGGCTTTCGAAGAAGACTTGCTAAAGCTGATGTATGCCTATTGCATTGAAGGCTGCCACATCGGCATCCGGAAAGTGGAGTAAGAAGGCAAACATTCGAGGCTCAAAGTCTTTTTAAAAGTAATTTAAGTAGGCCTTAATCTTTTATCTAACACAATGTCATTTCGACAAAGATTAAACCTTCCTTAGTTACAAGAAGGCTTCTAGTGAGGCAAATACTTCAATTCGAGTACCTCAATGTTAATGGCTTTCATCGATCCTCCGTACGGTACATAAATTTCAATCCAGACCACTGTTCATCAACAGCTGCTACCTTTACATCTACCAGTCCGATTTTCAAAACAAAGCCCCTGATGGACTCTCTATTGATGTCTGTGGGAATATCCGAAGAACCTTTGGGCCAGGAGACCCAGAAACTCCCATTCTTTTTGAGGTAGGGCTTTGCTTTGGGCACCAGCGTTTCCAGTGCCTGACTATTGATAGTAAAGACGTGGATGAAATCCAGACTCTCGGCTTTGGGGTTGCATACTGTCTCCACATCTTCCGGCCAGTCTGGAAACAAGTCAAAGTAGTGATCCGGCGCTGCGAAAACTTTGATCTTAAACCCTGGTTTGATGCCCAGTTTTTTGGTGAGTGGAGTTCCTGAATATCCGGTAGTGGGCATGGCTTTTAGCCTTATTTCACGGGAATATCATGTAAATTGTTTTCTTCAGTACAACTGTCTTACCATAGCGTGTGTCTGAAAATTAGAAAACCTAATCTTCAATGAATCTAACAAAAATCCTTTTTTGGATTACACTGATCACTTGTGCGGTGTTCAGTTCCTGTGAACCTTACGTACCCGTATTTCCAGATGGTGCTGTAGAAGGGTTTCGTCCTATTTATGAAAATGACGAGAGTTTTCTCATTACCAAAGAATCTGGCCGTGCAATCAGCCGGTCCGGAAAGATCTACTATTATGGCGATCTATTGCTGGTAAACGAAGTAGGTCAGGGCATTCATGTGGTGGACAATGCTGATCCGAAAAATCCTGAAAATCTTTATTTTATCAGTGTACCGGGCAACACCGATATGGCCATCAGAAATAATTTGATTTATGCCAATAACATGTCCGACCTGGCAGTAATAGATGTTTCAGGGGATGACTTTTCTGTGGTACAGCGACTAGAAGGCCTCTTTATTGAAGACGAACAACAGCGATATCCACCAGGAGAAGATGTGTATTTCGAATGTGTGGACGAAACGCAGGGTCGGGTAATTGGCTGGCGTACTGCTATTATTGACTCACCCGAATGCTACAAGAGATGAGAAAACTAGCTATTCTAATTTTGGTTATTTGTGGCGGTTGTGCATCTGAAGATGGAGGCGTTGACTTTTTTGGGCCAGGAGATGGGGCTGCTGGAGTTGTTGGGATTGCGGGTTCCACTTCCAGATTCATTATCAAAAACAATTATCTATACATCGCTACGGATGATCGGCTAAAAGTGCTGGACTTAAGCAGTGAAGACAAGTCAGCAGTGGAGGTTGCTTCTCTGCCAACACTTGGAGACCTGGAAACGATCTTTGCATTCGGCAATAATCTTTTCATTGGTGCAGAATCTGGTGTTTATCTATATGATATTACCAATCCGGCTTCACCCGAATTCTTATCTCGCTATGAACACCAAACGGCTTGTGATCCAGTGATCGCCAATCAAGGCTTTGCATATCTCACTATCCGTGGTGGTACTGACTGTCGAGGTGAAAATGTAAATCGGTTGATTACACTCAACATTGCTGACGTAGAGAACCCAGAGGCCGTAGATACACTTGACATGATCAGCCCACGAGGCCTGGCGTTTTACGAAAATCAACTGTTTGTCGGTGAAGGAATATTTGGCTTAAAGCGATTTGACCTTACAGTTCCTTATGCTCCTGTTTTGGACACTTTCTACACGAATGTGCCAGCAAATGATATGATCGCTCTGCCGCAGCATCTAATTGTCACCCAAAGTCAGGGAATCCATCAGTATGGAGTAGCAGCAGATTCCCTGAATTTACTAAGTGTCCTCAAATGAAAACCTTCATCACAGTTCTGTTTACACTGGCATGTGTTTTTCAGTCAAATGCCCAATACGACAGCACACGTCAGCAGGATCCTTATCCACTGCTAAGCGTGAAAGTTGATTTTGCAAACTTTATTAATCCAGAAGATCCCTCCGTGCTTGCTTCGTTGGAGTTTTCTCCATTTACCAGGTACCTGTCCATTACTCAGGAAGTCGGATTTGTAAGTGAAGTTCGGTCGCATTTTGATGTGGACATTCGTGAGAGCTTTAAATATCGCGGAGGCTTTCGTTTTTACCCAATTCATGAACAAAACATATTTTTCTATACAGGAGCTGATTTTCAATACCGAAATCTGACCATTTCTGATCAGTACATTCTAGGCTATGAATGTGAAAATGGTCGATGTGTATATTACCGCAATTTCACTGGTGATTTTGTGACGAAACGCTATGCGTATCAGGTCCGGCTCGGTGCTCAGGCTCGGTTTGATCGATTCATCCTGGAGGGAGACATTGGTTTTGGCGAATACGTCATGAAGCTTGATGGAAATTCTGCCTTTACAGGAGCCACCATCGTGGAGCGCAATCGGTTCCTGAACGAATACGATTTTGGTCAACATTTTTTTATGACCATCGGTGCTAAGGTTGGGTTCATTCTCATCAGAAAGAACAAACGCTGAAAAGACACACCAAAATTAAACGCTTCTCAATTACACTTCGAGTGGCCACAGTTCTTACACTTCAGACATCCCTCTTCAAAAATCAATCCTTCTTCATCGCCACATTCGGGACAGAGGTGATCTTTTGCTTGCGTGCCTTCGGGAATGAATTTTTTTAACGCCCGATTCACGCCATTCTTCCATGTGTTGATGTGGTTTCGATCAAAATTAAGGTTGTCTATCAGATGAATGATATCCACTAGTGGCATGCCATGACGCAGGATTCCAGAGATAAGCTTGGCATAGTTCCAGAACTGCTGATCGAATGATCGGGAAAGTCCGGCAATGAGCACTTCGTATCCCTGGCTATCCACGAATCGGAAATCATACCGTGTCTTGTTGGTCATTCCATCTTTGGTCCGAATGATCCAGCCATTTTTGACATAGCCGGGTAGCGCAAAGGAATCTTCTGCCCGACCAGTAAAGATTTCATAAGGCTTGCCATTCAACAGTCCCACAAAGGCCATCCAGCTTTCCTTTTCATTTTGAAAACGCACCACTTTAGCAGTAAGCTCTTTGGGTCGCTTCGGAGCCTTCGTTTCGATGATATTGCCTTCGCTTTCTTCATCCTGGCTAACGAGTACACCACTGCGCGAACCATCACGATATACGGTAATTCCTTTGAGACCATGTCGCCAGGCTTGCTGGTAGATCTCATCTACTTCTTCCTTGCTGGTATGTGCTGGTAGATTTATGGTGGAACTGATAGAGTGTGTCACATACTTTTGAATGAGTGCTTGAAGTTCGATGCGTTTCTGCCAGTCAATCTCAGGTGCGGTGGCTCCGGCATATGGACTTTCGTCAACGGACTTGTTGGGATACAAGGCTTTCCAGTTATTTAGTTTGGTGTGGTAAACATCAAACTCCTCCCATCGGTCGCCAGACTCATCCACGAAGGTAGATGCTTTGTCAGAAGAGTCTGTGGCTTTTCTACGTCGTTTATAAGACAACATGAAGACGGGTTCTATCCCAGAGGACGTTTGTGCCAATAGGCTAACAGTACCTGTTGGCGCCACGGTGGAAAGAGAAATATTGCGGCGACCATGTTTCATCATCCGCTCATATGTAGCCGGAAATTCCTTCTCCAAAAAGGCAATAAAAGCGGAGGTTTTTTCTATTTCGGGATCGAAGGAATCAAACGCACCACGCTCTATGGCCATGTCTATTGAGCTTTCGAACTCAGCCTGACATTTGGTCCGCATGATTTTCCGGACCATTTCCAGGGCTTTGTCACTGTCAAACTTAATTCCCAGTCCCGCTAAGGTATCTGCCAGGGCTGTGAAGCCAAGCCCTGTTCTGCGCCCCCTCTTGCCATTGCTGTGCAGGTGGTTCCAGGTGTCGGCCTCCACATGTTTGATATGACCAGGTTCCGGATCATTGGCAATCTTTTCGATGATCCGGGTCACGTGTTCCAGCTCCAGGTCCACCAGATCGTCCATCAATCGCTGGCCTTCATAGACCACTTCATAAAACAGGTCGTAGTTAAACCGCGCTTCCGACGTAAACGGTTGCTTGATGAAGCTAAACAGATTGAGTGCCATTAGTCGACAGGAGTCGTTGGGCTGCATGGCGATTTCTGAACATGGATTAGTCGATGCATTTTCGAATTCAGGATAAACAGAAGAGGTGCTATAAATGTGCTGTTTGTCCCAAAAGATAATCCCTGGCTCTGCAGTGTTGTGAGCTGAATGGATGATTTGATCCCACAGTTCTTTTGCGTTGATCGTTTTGGTCAATGATGGACTGCCAGCATCCAGGGGCCATCGCAGGGTGAAAGAGTCACCTGTGTGAACGGCCTGCATGAATTCGTCCGAAACGCGTACAGAGATATTTGCTCCTGTCACTTTGGTCAGATCCTGCTTGACGCTGATGAAATCCTCTATATCCGGATGCGCAATATCGATGGTCAGCATTAATGCACCACGGCGACCGTTCTGACTAACTTCTCGGGTAGTGTTAGAAAACCGCTCCATAAACGAGACAATGCCAGAGGAAGTACCAGCAGCATTGTGCACGGACAACCCTTTTGGACGGATGGTGGACAGATCAAAACCCACACCACAGCGACGCTTACACAGCTGTGCGATCTGCTGATCGGTTTGGAAAATCCCGCCATAAGAATCGACAGGCGCATCGATTACGACGCAATTGCTCAAAGATCCCGTGAGAAAGGGATTGCCCAACAAGGCCATAACACTTCCCTGTGGAATTAGAAATTTAAAGTCTTTGAAAAGCTCATAAATGACAGATTCTTTTAGTGGTTTTCGGCGCTGACCGTATTCGCTAAGTAGGGACTTATCCACTTTGAGTTGCTGATAGTTCGTTTCGATCCGGGAAAACTCGGTAGCCATGCGTTCGTGCATCTCGTCTGGTGTTAGTTCCACGTACTGATGCTCGTCGTTGGTCATGCAGTATTTGTTGATCCAGGTAGTGGCGGCCAGTTCATCGCCACCGAAGTATAGGAGAGCTGCGTCCAGCACATCTTGGTGTGAGTAAGTGGAGTTTTCAAGGAGGGTATCAGACATGCGTAAGGGTTTTTTTTCGTTTAAGACAAAAGCTGCGTCAAAGGAAACTTCTGAACACCTGATCGGGAATGACTCAGGTCATAACGGGAGATGTTTGGTGTCACAGAGGGTAGGTTGACTGAAAACTTATTACCTCCTACGTTTTTCAGAGATTTAATGCTCCCCTCTTGAGAGGGGCTAATGCTATTAAGTTAAGGATTAACCACTTTATTTATTGTATTGAGTGATTCTTCCCTTCTTAGCGCGTGGTGCAAGCACAATACTGCATCACCCCTGATCCCCTAAAGGGGTAATTATTATTGCTTTGTCAGGTAGAAGAATCCTAATGGGATATCATATTAGCATGATGAAAATTACTATTTTCCGTTATGAATCACTTTGAAAACGGGATGTTCTTTGGTGCTTCTCCATTTCTTTTCGAGAAAGCAAAAGAGCTGAGATCAAATTCTACGCCAGCAGAAAGTGAGCTTTGGAGGCATCTGGCTAAAAAGAAACTTGGTGTCAAGTTTCGCAGGCAACACCCTATTTACAACTTCATTGCTGATTTTTATTGCCATTCAAATTGTCTCGTGATTGAAGTTGATGGTGGAATACATGATCTGGAAGAGAATAAGTCTTACGACGCTGAACGAGACCAGATTATGAATGATCTTGGATTGACTGTCTTGCGTTTCAAGAATGAAGAAGTTCTGAACAATACTGAAAACGTCATTAAACGAATTCATCAGATTCTAAAGAAGAACAATACTGCACCACCCCTGAACCCCTACAGGGGATACTATGATTGCTCGCTAAGAATGAGTCAATTTCCCAAAGGGTTGGGAATTTTATCCATAAGTTGTTTTCAGAGAAAGGCACCAGAAGTCCCCATCAGGGATTTAGGGGTTTAATTTCTTGTACAAAGCAACAAAATATATAACTTGTACGTTTGTACAACAAACTTCGTTTGATTTGACCTTTGGACTACCTGAATTTCATAGAACTTGAGAAGTTAATGGAAACCAAACTGAATTTAGAGATGAAGTAGCTCCCTTTAGATATTGGAGATGTTGAGGTGCTTTGATGTGGTTAACTACCACAACTCAAGTGAACGTCACTCCCCGAATCGCCAGTGAAGACTAAAATTATTTAGTGTGTTGAGTTGCGATTATAGGGGAGTCTCACTGTGCAAATGGACGTAATTAATTATTGAGTACGTAGGATTAGGGATAGACTTTGAATCCTCCTTTTCTCTGCGGTTAAGAAGAATAGAATTATGAAAGGAGAATCGATAGGCGAACTGGAAGAACTAGTACTACTTACAGTAGGATCTCTGCTGGAGGAGGCCTACGCAGTGGCCATATTGGATGAGCTGGTGGAAAAAACCGGTCGCAAGATGGACGTGACAGCCATTCACTCTGTGCTGCGCAGGCTTGAAAAAAAGGGCTTGGTGAAATCAGAAATGCGTGGTGCTACAAAAGAACGTGGTGGTCGGCGCAAGCGCTATTTCACCATGACTCCTGCAGGCAGAGCCGTGCTGGATGACAACATGGCCGTGCGCATGGAGCTGTATCAGAAGCTACCGAAACTAACCTTCTTCGGGGTTTGATAAAACCACGGAGAACACCAAATTCTTAACCACAGAGTGCACTGAGAGAACAGAGTAAATAAACCTCTGAGCCCTCCTTTTCTCTGCGGTTAGAAAAATATGCGACAAGAAAGAAAGTAAATGATAAGAGTGGTCAACCACGGAGATAACGGAGAAAACAGAGTAAATAAACCTCTGAGTCATCCTTTTCTCTGCGGTTAGAAAAATATGCGACATGAAAGAAAATAATTGATAAGAATGCTTAACCACAGAGGGCACTGAGAGATGAGAGTAGATAAACCTCTGGGCCCTCCTTTTCTCTGCGGTTAGAAAAATATGCGACAAGAAAGGAAATAATTGATAAGAATGCTTAACCACAGAGGTCACTGAGAGAACAGAGTAAATAAACCTCTGAGTCATCCTTTTCTCTGCGGTTAAAACAAAATGACCAAAAAAACCAACCATACTGACCCACCACGATGGGCGATGCGCTTGCTGCACTGGTACTGCAAACCGGAGCTGCTGGAAGACCTGGAGGGCGACCTGCTGGAGCTCTTTGACCGGAGGGTGGAAGCGAAAGGCATCAATGCGGCCAACAGACTATTCATCTGGTTGGTGCTGCGCTCCTTTCGGTGGTCAGCGATCAAAAAGAATCAAACACTCAAAAATCAATTACCCATGATTACAGGACAAAACTTCAAGGTAGCTGCGCGTGTGCTGTGGCGAGATAAATTCAATACACTTCTCAACGTATTGGGACTAACTATTGGAATACTGTGCTTTGTGCAGATGGGACTATATGTGGCCCAGGAGCTGAGTTTTGATCACATGCATGCAAAGAAGTACAAGATCTATCGAACCTATCTCTACGAAGACTATGGCGATGGACGGGTCTTTTTCAACTCGACCACACCTATTCGGTTTGAGCCACTGTTTGAAACAGAATTTTCCGAGTTTGCGGCAGTGGTGCAGTTCCAAAACCGCGGATTCGCTGTACGCTCAGGGAATGATGACTGGATCAATGAATCGGTGTCTATTATCAGCCCAAATTTCTTTGAAGTATTTGATTTCCAATTGCTCGAAGGCAATACCACTAGTCCTTTGGCAGGAAGGTATGATCTAATTATTTCACAGGCCTATGCAGAAAAGTACTTTGGTCGGCAGAATCCTGTTGGGGAAACCCTCACCCTCAACATCAATGAGAAAGAAACGAGCTTTACCATCACGGCGGTGGCGCAGGACCTTCCAGAGAACTCCAGCATCCAGTTTGATCTGGCGATCTCCAATGAGCTGAACAGTACACTTTTTAGTGAGGGCGCGATGACTGGCTGGATGTCTATTGGTCCGGAAACGTATGTGCTGGTGAAAGAAAATGCGTCGATCCAATCGGTGGAAGACAAGTCTCAGGATGTGCTAATGAGCTATCTGGGCGAAGACTTTGAGCGGGACCAGTACACTGTTGGGTTTCAGCCGCTGACGGACATTCACCTGAATCCTGAGATTCCGCGGGGCATTGCGCCGGTGAGTAACCCGACTTATGTATACATATTAGGGATCATTGGATTCCTGGTATTGCTGATCGCTTGTGTGAATTACACCACCCTTTCTATTGGGAAATCCATCAAACGCGCCAAAGAAGTGGGCATGCGCAAAATCCTGGGTGCAGGGAAGAAACTGCTCGTGGGCCAGTACCTGACGGAAAGCATTTTGGTGGCGTTGGTATCGATGATTGTGGGGACGGTAATTGCCATTCTCAGTATCCCGACATTCAATCAGCTGACGGGCGTTTCGCTGGTTTATGCGTTTGCCTGGTGGCACGTGGGCTTGTTTCTGCTCATCGGTGTGCTGATTGGGACGCTGGCGGGATTGTACCCGTCTTTTGTACTGACCAATACGCGGATTATGGCCATCATGCAGTCGTCCAACACTTCTGGTGGCAAGCACTGGGTGCGTAAGGTGATGGTGACGTTTCAGTTTTTGGTGACGGTGTTGCTCATTAGCAGTACGCTGATCATGCAAAAGCAGATAGGCTATTTGCAAAGCAAGGACCTGGGCTATGAATACGAGGCGGTGATTTCCGTGCTCTTGTTTGCCAATCAGGAAGGACGGTTTACGGAACGCTATGCGAGTGCTCAAAATAATGCGGCGCTCCTGCAGCAAAACCTGAAAAAGCATCCTGAGCTCACCAATTTTACCACGTCCAGTCATGCGTTTGGCTCCAATGGGTGGATGCACCTGGCGTTTGAAGACACCCGGGGCAACTTCCTGTGGTTTCGACTGCTGGGAACGGATGCTGACTTTGTAGAGTCTTTTGACCTGAAGGTAGTGGAAGGTCGTAATTTTGAGCCGGAAAACACGGCCGATCAGCGCCAATCGATCCTCCTGAATGAAACCGCCATGGCGTATTTTGGACTGGAAAACCCACTGGAAGAAAAGCTACCGGGCAATGATTTTGGTGAGCACCGCATCATTGGGGTGGTAGAGGACTTTCATTATTCCTCACTGCACGAAGAGATCGAGCCGCTGGTGATTACCCAAAGTCTCATTCCGGTATTTCAGGGAATCTCCGATGCGGACTTTACTGATTCGCCCATTCCCAAGCTACTGTTTAAGTACACAGGTACGCAGCTGACTACCGTCAATGACGTGCTGCAGGAAGAGTGGAAGCGCACCTTCCCGAATCGCAACCTTGAATATGAATTCCTGGATCAGAACATCGCTCGCCAGTACGAAAACGAAGCCCGGCTCAACAAGCTGATCGGCGTGGCAACGTTGATCTCCATTCTGATCGCTTCGATCGGCTTACTAGGTCTGACGGTACTAGTGGTGAATAGCCGTGAAAAAGAGATAGGCATCCGCAAGGTGATTGGTGCCTCTCCGGCACAGATCTTTGGCTTGCTGGCCAAAACGTTTAGCTGGCAACTGGCGCTGGGTGTGCTCCTGTCCATCCCGCTGACGGTCTGGCTGATGCGCATCTGGCTGGAGGACTTTGCCTACCGCGTGAGTATTGGCGTGGACATGTTTGGGGTGAGCACGCTGCTCTCGGTGGTGATTGCCCTGGCAGTGATCAGCTTCCACAGCTGGAAAGCCACGCGAATCAATCCGGTGAAGAGTTTGAGAGCGGAGTAGAACCTATTTGATAAACCTCCTTTTGTTGTGATATTTCAGAAACTTATGGTCAGGTAAAAACTTTGAGGGGAGGATTATCTCTCGTTTTTCATAAGCCAGGAAGTATTGTTTGACAGATTCAGTTTTGTTTTTCTTCAATTCCGAAGAAATCAAAATTTTGTATTCGGGACTAATGGAAATCAATCCTAGCTCAAAGGCTTTATCATGTAGTCCATTCAATGCTAGTCCATTACTTGGATTCATCCGGTTTTTAGTATCGACACTCCATGGTATTATATGACCGGCTATTAACAACTCAGGTTGCGAAATTCCTGTGATGCAACAGGTGTTATTATAAGATGCCAGTATTGCTTGTCTAAAGAAATTTTGATTGAGGCGTGTTTTGACTGTTCTCTCCTTTTCCTTTCCCTCTAATCCCGAGAATTCCATTTTTGGTTTTTGAGTAGAGTCTGATCTTATCCTTTCTAAAAGTAATTCACTTTCATAGGCCGCCTCATCCCAGTTTTCGTAAAACTCTGCCCAGATAATCTTATCTAATTTGCTAGAGTGGTCTGCTCCTTTGATGCCTCTGGCTTTCAGAGTGGGGTCTAGGCTTGCAAAATTTCCGAGCTTTAAACCCACTGAACTTGGCGTACGGCCAATTAGCCCGGCAAGGTCAATAACTTCTGGATTACCCTTATGCATCTTCCCAAAGGGAAGTTTGCAGTAGAGGTTGATAGCTAAAATTAGCTCTTCACGTGTCCAGGGTTTTTGATGTTGCTTCATTTTGCGTTTATATCATTTGACTTTCTAAAAGTTACTTTTGGAAGGATTACCTTTACTTCTTTTTCTTCTTTATCTATCCAAAACAAAGTAAAATTGATTGAGGCATTTGCTGTTGTATAGCCCTTTAGGCTCAGCTCATTTAATTTTTAATGACTCTTTTGTGTTTCAAGGAGAAAAGAAGGGTTCATCGTAATCAAAAAATCAAGGTATACAATTCAATTCCACAATTGCTGGCAAGACAATAGGCAATGAGAATTTTCGAAAGAATAGTTATTCAATTGAAGAAAGGAATAAACAATTATTTTCTAAGGCTCTAATAAAAAATTGATTCTTCAATAATTCCAAGCTTGAAAGCTCCTCATGTGATTCATCTATTTCATGAACTATGTCAAATGTATCTGAATCTCTATGATATAATATTCGTTTTCCTGATCTTGCCAAACCACCAGCCAAAATGACATAAAAATGTTGCATATCACTGTTCTTGGAAGCAAGTTCCATTAAATGATCAAAGTTCTGTACTTTCATATTAGATATAATACTATGAAAAGTTTACCTAAAAGAGAAGATTTTTTTAAACCTGTATTAAAAGCAGTCTATGAACTGGGTGGTTCAGGTAGAAATGATGAGATAAATAATAAAGTAATCGAATTACTTCAATTACCAACAGACCTTTTAGAAATACAACATTCAGAGACTCAAACGAAGTTCGAATATGAGATGGCTTGGGTACGAACCATGTTAAAGAATCAAGGTTATTTAGAGAATTCCACTAGAGGAATTTGGTCTATTAAAGCTGATCACAATGTAAATCTTAATTTTACCGTAAGCTCAAAAGAAGAAAAGCAAATAGCCAAAGAGATATCTGATAGTGAAAATTGGAAGGATGAATTGATTAAAACCATTACAGAAGAACTTTCTCCCAATGCTTTTGAGAGGTTGGTAAAGCGGCTGTTGAGAGAAAAAGGATTTATTCAAGTTGAGGTGACTGGAAGGTCTGGTGACGGAGGTATAGATGGGCGAGGTGTTGCAACAATAAATGGCATACTTAGCTTCCATATAATTTTTCAATGTAAGCGATATAAAGGTAAAGTGATTTCAAAAGAAATCAGAGACTTTAGGGGAGCCATGGTAGGACGTACTGATAAAGGGCTATTTATTACTACTGGTCAATTTACAAGAGATGCGGTTTTGGAAGCTTCACGAGATGGTGCTCCTGCAATTGATTTAATGGACGGTGAAAAATTAGCTGAAAAGCTGAAAGAGCTAGGTCTTGGTGTTCAAGTTGAAATCAAGGAAAAAGTGAATGTCAACAGGAATTGGTTTAAGAACTTTGAAAACGGTTGATTTTTGTTACTGTTGGACGAACATTAGAAATAGATATAAACTCATCTAAACAACCTAATAATAAAGGAATAGTGTTAAAATTATTAGGATCAATTAGAGGATATTAAAAGAATCTATTAGCAAGTTCCGAATTGGAAGATGAGTAAATTCAAATCCTCTTCTAAAATTTTAGATAATGTAGAGAATCTGGGCAAATATCATTAAAATTCGGCCCAGCGAAATTGTTAGAATACTAATGCATTAAATTCATTCAATACCACATTATCCGTTTTGAAATAGACATTTGATTCTAAACAAACAACTTTTACATTTTGGCGATATGTACATAATAGGCCTCCTAAATCCAGAATCGCCCAATTGATTTCTTTTGATTTTTCATGATTTACTACTTTTTGGGCGAGCTCTTGAAGGTATGGATCATAGCGGATATCGGCTTTTGTTCTGGGACCAAAGAAACGTTCTAAAACACGAGCCATGTTAACATCAAGTAAGGGTGCTGGCTTTTTGAGAATGAATAGCTCAAAGGCATTGGTAATGTATTGTCCCATCATGGACATTTCTTCCACTTGATTTCGTTTGGTCGGAAATCTTCCATTTCTTCTTTTCATCTCTTGAGCTAGTTTGTAAAGCCGTGCAGCACGTTGCTTATAAAGTCCGAGCGGCTGGAGAATTACTTCTAAGTCTTTTTGTGATGCTTCTCCTAGCTTTTTCCAAGATGGATATGCCTTAAGGAAGGTAGAAAAGTATTTGGCTACTGTTTGTGCTTTGGTCCTTTGTAGGAGTACTTCGGAGATTATCCTCTCGTAGTTAGTTACAGACTTTTTTCTCCACGGAATATCTCGTCCATCCACTTCAAACCATTTGAGAAGTTGCATTTGGAAGAATTGGATTTTTTCTTTTTGAGATAAAGTCTTAGACATACGATCAATTTAGGAAATCATTTGATGTGGAGTAATTGAACCTTACTCTGATTTTAATTTCTTTCTCTTAATCTGGCTCATGTAGTAGCTTCTTGTAGAAGAGGGAACGTCCATGGGTTAATGGTATTAGAAAATCAAGTAAGGCACTGATCTGATACTTTTTTAGTAGCTCTACCTGATAAGAATTACTATTATCAAAGTCTCTGGAATTCATCAAAAGCTCTTTAATTAGGTCTTTTAAACGCTGAAAGATGTTCCACTCTTTATCAAGCCTTGAGTACTCAAACTTATAGAATAGATAAATTGAAGGTATCAGAATCTGGCTTTTGAGCATCCTCCATGATTATGAACCAGGTGGTACTGAAATCATGCCTATCCCAATCTCTATTAAGATAATAGTATTCTCCCTTTCCTAATAGAAAAACTTCTAGTTCGCTATCGATTGATTACTGATTTACGAAAATCATTCATTTGACTTGAATTACTTAGCCTTTATTGGTTCTCAATGACGCTTCAATCATGACAGGTGTCACCAACAGACAAAACACAGCTAGCATACATGATGTAAGAGAATCAAACTTATTGTTTCCTGAGTAATTAAATCGAGATGATGAATGATCATATCAGGTGGATAATTAAGCATGATTACCAATCTTACAATTCAATAGAACCCTAAATTCTATGCACAAAATGGCTCCTTATGTTATCTCATACCAGAACTTACACACTCTCCAAATTTCCCCGTTTCTGGGTTTAATATTCGCTCTTCTTGCCAATCCCTATCAAAACCAATTCCAACAACGGTAACTATTTCTCCTTCAGCCTTGACCCAGCGAACGCTATGAAAGTAGAGGCGATGAGGTGGATTGAAAGCCTTAGTCTTCGCCATAAACCGAGACCGAGTTTTTGCTAAATCAGAAATTGGCTCAGGTGCGTTTAGTATCCTATGAACACTACCATCAGCATTATATATTATCGCATTTCTAGGAGCTCGATTCAGAGTATGCTCCATGGGATAAATTACTATTACTCTTTGCATATCGGGAGTGGGAATGCCAAAAATAGAGACTCCTGATTCATAAAGATTTACTGCCCTTCTACTTCCAGAGGTAACCCAGAAAAGCCCTTTTGTAGCTTTATTCACATACTCCTTGTAGAGATCATCACTCACATACTCGAATAACGAGTCGCCAATGTTAGGTGTGATATTCGGAATGAACCTATTCCCAAGTTCTGTTTCAAATTGAAAGTCTTTTATATTCATTCTAACCTTATTCCTCCTTTAGGACCTATTTCTTCAAAAAAGCTCTGCCAGTTACTCCCATTGTACCTGTAATCTACAACTTCATATTGATGGCCACCGCCAGGTAGCTCAACCCCTTTCTCGACTTGTCTACCAACAATTCCGCTACGAACTCTAAACTCCGACTTCACCTTGTATGTTCTTAATGTCGGGGCTCTATTATCAGGCTTCCATTCCTTTTTGACGGCCAATTTTTCTCTTAACTCTTTTAAGGTTGAGATTGGATCTTTAGAAGCGTAAAAACCTGGATTAGCCAATCCTTCATTGTTGTTTTCGATAAAATAAATAATCTCACCTTGACGTCCCAAAACTATCTCTTCAACTTCGGAACCTGCCCAATAGGGCTGCCCATCGAGATCTTTGCCTTGACCATTGACCAAATAGTCATTTACTTCTTTGGCTTCAAGTTTTCGACCTTCTTTAAATCCTAAATCAAATCTTATTTCATCACCTTGCTTGATAATAATATATCCTTCAGAAGTATATGTTTTAGCTGTCTCAGGGAAGTCTTTTTGCCAGTCCCATTTTGTAGGTGTCAACTTGTTATTGTTGATAATGGCTACAGTTTCTCCGTTGGCATTCTTCATCAAAATAGAATGAGCCTTTATTTCAGAAGAGAGACCCGATGCGATAAGATCATCGTATGTTGATTTCATTGAACTATTCAATGCCGATATTAAATCATCAACGGAAGACCCAGCTAATTCATCAACTTTTCGTGTAAACCTTGTCCACTCACCATCATTAATGATTTTTTTCATGCCCTGGAGCGCTTTCTTCACCCTCGGCATTTTTGATAGCACACCTACACCATCGATTAGAACAGTAGCTGCAGGAATTACTAGTCTACCCCTTTCATAATAACCTTCATTTCCATCAGATTGAAGGGTTTCCAGGTACTCTGTTATTTTGGATTCAATTTCAAAGTACAGGTCTATTACTTCCTCAAAGTCAGTGATAAATACATAAATCTCATTGATATCATTTTTCAAGGTTTGGACTTCTTCACACTCTTTATAGAATTCCTCGAGATCCTGTTTACTGTCTTCTTGCCACCTTTCTTCAACCCAGCTCCATACACTGCTTTCACCCTCTAATTCTTTTAATCTGTATAGTACTCTTTCATATTCTGTTGAGTTGGATACGAACGCCTCATCCCTGCATCGCCAGCTGTCAATGGTGTATGCAGCAATCACTTTGCTAATGTTATCATGCAAATCCTCAATCATGGGAACTAATTGAGTAATGGCCTCATATTCAAGGTATGCCCCATCTACAATGCCAGCTGTAAATGGAAGGTCGCCAGATTCAGCATCACGCCAGAAACAATATGGGATTACACCTTGACCGTTATAACTTGCCCAATTCTCGTCATTGCACTTTTCAAAAATTTCATAAATCTCTTTGAGCTTTTTAATTGTTGCTTTTACCTCTGAATTTTCACCGTTCATTATTGGCTCAACTTCTGCGAAGAAATAATCGAACTCTTCTTCACTCATGGCTACATAAGCCCCCTCTTCCTCATCATCAAACAGTGTCACCACACTGGCAGGGTCATGGACATAGTCCCACTGGTACTTGTAGAGTTCTTCACCATTGGAGTAGTCCATCAGGTTGTCCGTCTGGCCTTTAGGCAGACCTTTCTCTGAGAACGGGTGCTCCAGTCGGTACACACCATGGCCCAGCTCGTGAGCGATGGTCTTGGTCAGGGATTCGGTACTTTGTCCATTGGTAAAAACAAAGCCCCATTGCTTTTTACGCGGCATGTAGCCGAGCTTGCTGGCATTCTCCGCTCGGTCTACCAGGAATATGTAATAAGCGTCTTTGTCCCGATCGTTTTGGCTTTTGAATGCCTTGATCAGGTCGTTCATTTCATCGGTGTAGTTGGTAAACGATCCGGTTTCGCCATCGTCCAGTCCATCGCCCTCTGGATCCCAGGCATTGCCTAGCTCCTGATTGTCCAACACCTGCACATTCCAGCTGGCTACTGCCGGTGCATAGGTGCTATCCAGTGCGCTCTGTAGTGCGGTTTGGGAGATGCCTGATCCGGCACCATTCACCGGTACTATTTTTAAGTCGATGGAGGAAAGGTTGTAACTGACTGTATTCAGCTTGCCTACCGTTGTTTCACCTACTTTGGCCAGTAGTTCGCCTTCTGTGCCATCGCTGCTTCCTTGTAATGAGAGGGTATAGCGGCCATTGGTTAGGTTACCATTGACTGGAACACCATCCAGTTCAAAAGCAACTTCCTGACCAGAAGTATCAATGGCAATCACTTCATCGGGTTGCGTGGTTTTCAGTGATTTCCAGGCAGTAGGATAAGATTCTCCACCTACCACGATGGTTGGGTAATCAGCCTGGAGTTGATCGTAGGTTTGCAGATCAAATCCGTGTTTTTGATTTCCTTTCTTTCGGAAGGTGACCACCTGACCTGTTGGGCCTTCAGGATCGGCATTCTGTTCTACTTTTTGCAAAGCAGCGATCATCGCATTGACTACCTTGTCCTGTGCATCTCTGGGTTTGGAGTAGGATTGAGCGCCTATGAGTTCGTCAGAAGTATCTTCAGAAATCAAGGCCATGTCATCGCCTGAGATGTTGAGCAGGTCGTACACCTCGTTGGTTTTGCCTTCCAGTACCAGCCGGGCCGTAAAGCTTCGTTTGTCACTGTCTACGTTTTCTTCTGGGAAGAACAGGATACCTGCCACCAGCGTCGCATCTGGGGCTTTTTGGATTTTCTTCAGGCTACCCTTTTTCAGTATTTTTGGCCAGAGGTCATCGCTATCAACATAGCTGATGGTGAGCACCCCTATGCCATTGCGCTCCATGAAGCCTTCCACAAAATCTACCAAACGGTCGTCGTTGGCTATGGCCTTGGCACTTAATGCATGTAGCAGTGCATCTACATCCAGCAATTGACGTGCAAGGTCCTGGGCTCTTTCATCAGAAATGACCACATCGTCCAAATTGCCGCCATAGTAGGTTTCATCCTGGGCGTGTGTAGCTGAAAAGCAACAAAGTAAAACGGCTAATGCGGCACATCGAACGGTAGCTCGCAAGGTGCGGTTAATCATTGGTTAGCAGGTTAGGCTAGAAACAGTTAGTAAAAATATAAATAATGAGCAAAGATGCCAGATGGCGCAATGATTAATTTCACTGGTAGAGGGAAGATTTGGATGTTTGTCGGTTTGATAGTGGTTTGAAAGGATGGAGAAGGCAGGGAATGACGGTAGGGAGACCGATGCGCTCGTCATTCTGATTAATGGTACGTTAAAATTGGAGGAAGATTTCTCCTACGTCGAAATGACATCTTTTGTGACAGACTGAAGACGATTATTTTATAAGAAACGGGTTTCCTCTTTAGGGGTTCAGGGGTCAGGCAGGATTGTTTTCGTTTTGGATCTGAATTAGAACCATGGGGTTGGATCAAACCATCTACCTATCCGACAACTCTGTATCAATTCGTTTCATCAAATCCATTGCTGCTGAGTCCACTTGTTGGTAATACCGAATCATAAACCTCCGATTGAATTCGATTTTATAAAGGTAGGTGAGAAATAGCTTGCGCTCTGTAGCGGTAAATTTCACTGGCTGACTAAAACCTATCAACTGGCCTTCTTCATTGTAAATAAAACAATCTGCGAGCAGTTTACTGATGGGCTCAAAGTAGTTTTGGTAAAACTGGTTTTCAGCATAGTCTTCTTCCAGCTTCTCCAATATCTGGAAATGAAAGTCGTGTATGGCGATGATGAGCAGCCTGAGCGAGTCGTCTTGCACCAGGTCCAGGCCTCTGGATTTGAGGGATTCGTATCCTGATTTGTTTTGGATCGATATAAAATCTCGAAGTAGAAGAAAGAATTGTTGGTTGGCGAGGGAATCAATAACAGGTTTGTCGTTGGCCAGATCACGAAAATAGTTACAGGCTTCAATACCCAATTTATGCCCTCTGATGTTTTCCTGAATATCTGCTGTATCCAACTTCAATCCGTTTTTGATCTCTGTTAGAATCTTCGTTTCCGTGTGGTTGTCCTTGCGGCCTTCGCTCCAAGTATTGAGAAGGAATGCGATGGTGATTCCTGTAAAAACCGTAAGGAAATCAAAGGCATAATGCCCCCATCGCTGTACCCAGTTCTTCTTTTCCATTGGATGAAGATAAGTAAGATTCATTAATGAGAAGAGCCTATCTCATAACGATTGATATATTAGTGCTTCCTTCCCTTTAGGGTTAGGGGAGCTCATTTACAAGAGTTGTGATTCGTTTTACTTGTGTAGTTATGAAAAATGGTAGCCTTCACTTTGTATAGTAGATTTATTGAATAGTTATGCGCTTTCCCCTTTTCAAGGGGAAACACAAAGGGGTTGGCACGTTATTTCTTGTCCTTGATGAGATTCCCGCCTACGCGGGAATGACGGTTGGGGTTGGATTGATACACTCGGTTAGAGGCTCTCGGCTAGGTGTACTCGACATTCTAATTGACAGTTCCTTAAAAATGGAGGAAGATTTCTCCTACGTCGAAATGACACCTTTTTAGACGGTCTCATGATAATTTTTTAGACGATTGTTTACAAGTGATTCCTTCCCTTTAGAGATAGGTGAGTTCATTTACAAGAGTGGTCATTCGTTTTACTTGTGTAGTTATCAAAAATGGTAGCCTTCACTTTGTGTAGTAGATTTATTGAATAGTTATGTGCTTTCCCCTTCTCAACGGGAAACACAAAGGGGTTGGCACGTTATTTCTTGTCCTCGATGACTCCCGCCTGCGCAGTAAGGATGGGAATATATGAAGAACGAATTCAGAATGACGGACATGAAAGAAGAAACGTGTATACCAACTCATCTTGCAAAATCCCGTATTTTAGCTATGCCTAACGCACTTCCATGTCGCTAATTGAAGGATTGAAAAAAGGAGACAAGCAGCAGTTTGAAGCATTGTTTGAGCAACTCTACTCACGTCTATGTGTGTATAGTTCGCGATATCTCTCTGATAAAAATGAAGTAGAGGATTTGGTTCAGGATAGCTTTATTGGCCTTTGGAATAAGCGATGGGATTTCGAGCACATCAATGCCGCCAAGTCGTTCCTCTATACTTCGGTTAGAAATAAATGTCTGAATGTCCTGAAACACCAAAGTGTCATCAAGGATCACCAACAGCGCTTGATTTATGAGTTGGAAAGTGTCCAGGTGGATAATAACATGATTGAGGAAGAGTATTTCGGGCGGTTACACAATGAAATTAAAAACCTGCCAGCCGGCTGCCAGAATATCATGCTTCTTGCACTTCGCGGCTTGAAGAACCGGGAGATTTCCGAGGAACTGGGCATATCTGAAAACACGGTAAAAACCCAGAAGAAGATCGCTTACGCAAAATTGAAGGAACGATTGAGTCCATTGATGTTTAGTTGGGTTTTGGCGCTGTAACACACCCTGATGTTTTTTCTAATATTTTAAGAATGGGTGTGCAAATCTGGATGGCCCCAACCCTAAAGGGAGCCAGATTTGCCGTGTATGTCGGAGATTTATCCTTTAGGAATAGGATAAGAAAGCTCGGTTAAAAGAGTGGAGGTTCTCTATCCTCAATAGATTCACCTATAATTCCTTATCGATTTGTATGAATAAACTGATGGTTGATGGGAAATTCGGAGAATAACGGTACATGATAGCAAATGACTATAACTATTATTAATTCTTGCTAGTTAGATTTCCTTTTTAGAGGATCAGTGGTGAGGCACAATTACGCTTGTTTTGGGTCTGAAAAATTCGAAACAAGCACACAAAGAGGTTGTATAAGTAAACGACTTTCCACCCTTTAGGGTAGGGGTAAAGAAAGTCGTAATGTCTGCCGCGTTCCGTTGTATTGATGGGATTCTCCCGCCTTGGCGTGAATGACGGATTGTTATGTAAATCAAATCTGCCGCGCTTTAGGGAAGTGGTAAAATGTCGTAAGACTATTTCGCTCACATTGCGAAGGGGAGCTGCTATAGGCTGATCACAAGAGTTTAAATCTTTTTCAAAAATACTTTGCCACCGCTTCACCCACTTTTCGAACTCGGTTGTTTCTGGTGTGTAATTGCGAAATCATGAACGAATCATTTCACATAGCAGATCTCATTTACCGATTGTTTCAGGACAAACTTTCAGCAACTGAGCAAGAGGAGCTCCAAGGTTGGCGAAAAGCTGATCCTAAAAATGAAGCACTATTTCAAAAGCTTCAGGACAACCAGAAGGCACTTCAAAAACATGAAATCTATCAGCAGTTTGATGCGAATAATGCATGGAAATCGGTGGAAAGTAGGTTGGGTGAAACAAAGGTGGTCCCGATGTACAGGAAGGCCTGGCGATACGCTGCTGCAATCTTACTCCCTGTCATGATAGCCAGTGCGATACTATATATCTGGATGACTCCTACTGATCCGCTTGCAGGAGTAGACGAAGTAATAAAACCAGGACAGGAACAAGCGGTACTGACTCTGGCAGATGGCAAAGAGATGACTCTGGAAAAGAATGACGCCCCAAAAGAAATTGATCAGGGACCAGCCCGGTTAAAAAATGCTGAGAACGCATTGGCCTACGAGCCAACAGCCACGAAGGAGAAACAAGAGACTGTTTTCAATAAACTGACCACTCCAACAGGAGGAACTTACCGCGTGGTGCTGGCAGATGGCACCAAAGTGACGTTAAATGCAGCCTCCAGCTTGAGGTATCCAGTTGCATTCACAGATAGTACGCGCTCAGTATTCCTGACAGGCGAGGCTTACTTTGATGTGACGCATACGGGGGCACCATTCATGGTGAAAACTGCTTCTCAGGAAGTGCGCGTGTTGGGTACGGAGTTTAACGTCAAAGCCTATGAAGACGAAGCAAGCGTAGAGACGACCCTGATAGAAGGTAGTGTGCAGGTAGAAACGAACTTTGGGCCGAAGCTACTACAGCCAGGAGAGCAGGCCATTTTGACTCGTTCAGCGCTCGATATATCACCAGTGAGTCCAGCTAAATATACCGCATGGATGAATGGTAAATTTCAGTTTAGTGGTGCATCGATGGAGGAGGTCATGTTGACTTTGGCACGCTGGTATGGATTTGAGTATTCGTTTGCCAATGAAGAAGCCAAAGACTTACACTTTACAGGTAGAGTGGACAACCAACAGCCCATTTCGGCCATATTGAAAATGATGGAGGCCACGACTTTAGTCAAATTCAAATTTCAGGATGATCAGATCAGCATTCATTAAAAATGGGAAGTGCGGCAACACCTCCCATTCAAATTTCAAATTAAAAGACGTGTAAGTCCTTCGATTAGTAAAGTTATGAAAACGCTAACCAAAATGCAGTTACCGGGGTTTCGTGAACTCCTGATACTTGGTATTGCACTCACGCTTTCTCTGGTGTATCGCAGTGCGCATGCACAGGAGAAGTTGATCAGTTTAGACCTGAAGGAAGCGACTTTCGAACAGGCGATCGGTCAGCTAACTGAGCAAACAGCCATTAATTTTATCTACAATGACGAGGAAACCAATGGCGTGGCGGCAATTACGCTCAAGGTTGATCAGGTAACACTGTATGCTGCTCTGGAGCAGTTGCTGGACAATACCGGACTTGATTATAAAAAGATCAATGAAACAATTGTTATCGGACCGGAGGAAAAAGCGCCTCTGCCAGATGCCCCGGGATTTAAGCAGACCTTGCGAGGCAAAGTGCTGGATAGAGATTCTCAAGGTCCATTGTCATTTGCTACCGTGCAGGTGCTGACCACTTCTACTACGCGAGGAGCCATTACTGATATAGATGGCAATTTCAGTATTCCCAATTTGCCTATCGGGAGGCATTCCATCAAGGTGTCCTTTGTTGGCTATGAAGACGCCTATCTTTCTGATATTTTGTTGGGCACCGGAAAAGAAACGGTCGTTACCGTAGCAGTTGCTGAACAACTGACTCCACTTAACGAAGTAGTGGTTACGGCATCCAATGGACTCCCTATCAATGAAATGGCTACTGTCAGTGCCAAGTCGTTTGATGCGGAGGAAACCAAGCGCTATGCGGCTAGTATAAGTGATCCGGCACGTATGGCATTGGTGTTTGCCGGCGTGGCGACAACAGACGATGCGTCCAACGAGATTGTCATTCGCGGGAACTCACCCAACTGGATGCTTTGGAAGTTGGAAGGCGTGGAGGTACCCAGCCCCAATCACTTTGCAGAGGAAGGATACTCCTCGGGAGCCATTAGTATTTTAAGTGCCAACATGCTGGGAAACTCTGATTTCTACACGGGTGCTTTTTCGGCTGACTATGGAAATGCTTTATCCGGAGTTTTTGACCTCAGGTTGCGAAATGGAAACAACCAGGAATTTGAGCACACCTTTCAGGCAGGAGTGTTGGGAGTGGATTTTGCCTCTGAAGGACCATTCAAAAAAGGCTACAATGGGTCGTATTTGTTTAACTATCGGTATTCAACACTTGGTCTTTTGAACGCACTGAACTTTCAGGTAGCAGATAACGCCCTTCCTAGCTATCAGGACTTATCATTTAAGTTCAATCTACCCACGGAAAAAGCCGGAACATTTTCTGTTTGGGGAATCGGAGGATTATCTAAGGATGTACAACATGTCGAGCCGGACTCAGTCGAGAGCGAAGATTGGAAGTATGGCTATCACGACGATACCAATACCGGCATGTATGCCTACGGTGTAACGCACAATTACTTTATCGATAAAACAGCTTTTGTGGAAACGGTGCTGTCACACTCTAAGAGTTTTAGTAGTGAAAACTATGAAAAAATGGACTCTACCTGGCGATTGCGCCCAGAGTTTCAGGATAACCTGAATAAAGGCGCTGTGCGATTGAGCTCATATGTCAATAAGAAATACAACAAGCGACTGACCATGCGCACTGGTGTGATCCTCAGTCGTCTGGATTACATGTACGAGAGTCGAGAGTTCAATTTTGATCGGAATGACTGGAATGTAGAGATTGATACCAAAGGGAATACCTATCTCTATCAGGGTTATGTGATGGGTAAGTACAAGTTCTCAGACAAGGTGATTGCTACCGGAGGACTTCATTACACACGTTTTGCACTTAATAAGGATCAGGTTTTCGAGCCACGGCTTAGCTTATCGGTAGGACTCAAAAACCAACAAAAGCTAACTTTTGGGTATGGTCGGCACAGTCGCCATGACAACCTGCCGGTTTATTTCGTAAGAACCTATGCGGACAATGGACAGATTTATCTGCCCAACAGGATGCTGGAAATGACTCGCGCCTCGCACTATGTGGCGGGGTACGAAAAAGCGTTCACGAAACACCTGAATGCGAAAGTGGAAGCCTACTATCAGCGGGTAAATAACTTACCGGTTCCTAACAACCGGGATAAATACTATACACCAATATTTGGTGGATTTAGCGATGAGGATACACTTGTCAACAGGGGGAAGGCGCGTAACATTGGGCTGGAGCTTACTGTACAGCGTTTCTTTGCCAACAATTATTACTTCCTGGTCACGAGCTCCCTCTTCGACTCTAAGTACCAGCCGTTGGACGGTAAATGGTACAATGGGCGCTATAACCTCAATTATGTCAACAATTTTGTTGTTGGAAAGGAATTTGAATGGGGAGACAACAAGCGCGTAGGTCTTAATTCAAAAGTGATGTGGACTGGAGGTAAGCGGCAGTACCCGATTGATCTGGCCAGATCTAAAGCGGAGGAGAATACCTATATTCTAGACAATAAACCCTGGGCTCGACAGACCCAAGATTACTTTCGCATCGATATGGGAGTAAAGGTGCATTTCTATAAGAATGGAAAAGAGCAGGTGATTTCACTGGATATTCAAAACGTGACCAACCGCTACAATACCTGGTCCGAATACTACAATCCGCAGACCGATCAAATTGAAAACTCTACGATGGCCGGCCTGATTCCAATATTGAATTACCGATTGGAGTTTTGAGGAGTTAATCTATAAAAATTCTCTAAAGAAAATTTCATACTATTTCAACCCTCCCTCAATTGCTTGAAGCTATACTGCCCTCTCTTGTGAAGAAGAGATAAGGGGAGGCTTGGCTAGAGAATGAAATTATCTGGTAGAATCTTAATTCTCAGATTCTACCAGCTTTTTGTTTTCTTCTTCCTGGCCAAAATAGCGTTTTTGAAAAATTAGAATAAAGGTGATTCCTAAAAAGATGGATGCATCGGCCACATTAAAGACCGGCCAAAGAGCCATGTAATCTCCTCCGAGGATTGGCACCCAGTCGGCGATTCGGCCTTCCCAGATATCGATGTAGAACATGTCCACCACCTGGCCATAAAACCAGGGTGTTGGTGCGTCAAACGGTGCATTGTCCAACCAGACACCATAAAAAATACTGTCAATCAGGTTGCCAATGGCTCCACCTAAAATCATGGAAATACAGATTAGCAGCCCTTTATTGCTGTCCTTTCTATAAAGTGAGTAGAGGTAATACCCAATGGCCACCATAGCTCCTAATCGGAAGATGGTTAGGACCAGCTTGCCATTATCGATAAAGCCAATCTCCATCCCAAAAGCCATTCCCGGATTGGTGAGGTAATGAAGCTTAAAGAATTCTCCTAACACCTGAATCTGCCCTTTTGATCCTTTGATCATGTTGAAGTGGACAAGCATTTTTACTGCCTGGTCAATACCAATAACCAGTAAACTGATCAGGTAAAACAGGTAAATTGGGGTTCTTTTTTTCTCCATTGTTCTAGTTTAGTCTATAGTCCATAGTCTATAGTCCACCGTCAAAGTTGTAGACTATCAACCATGGACAATGGACTTCTTTTTTATTATTTCGCTACTTCAAGTTCCACGACCATTTCCAGTCCGTCAATTTCCAAAGTAGATCCATTTGCTTGTTCAACATACTCCAAAGAAAGCGCCTGGGTTTCTTTTTGAATGTAGTTTTTATACGTCTCAACCGAAGTTTTCAGTAAATCGTCTGATGTATGGTAACTCACCTTGATCTTATCCTGAACTTCCAGTCCCTGATCTTTTCGTAGGTTCTGCAATCTGTTGACCACATCCCGGCTGATTCCTTCCTGCTTCAGGTCATCGGTAATGGTGATGTCCAATGCGACCGTCAATCCATCTTCACTTGCTACTAACCACCCCGGAATATCTTCCGAAGAGATCTCCACATCATCCAGTCCCAACGTGATGGTCTCACCATCCAAATCCAATTGGATTTTTCCAGATTGCTCCAGGCCTTTGATTTGATCCTGATCCATTTGATTGATCAATGGAGCCAGCTGCTTCATCTTCGGACCAAATGTTTGACCCAGCTTTCTGAAGTTTGGTTTGATTTTCTTTACCAAAATTCCTGAAGCATCGTCCACATACTCGACCTCCTTCACGTTGGTTTCAGAAATGATCAATTCGGCCACTTTTTCAATTCGTGCCTTATCCGCTTCATTTAGAATAGGGATCAGCACTTTGTGCAATGGCTGGCGTACTTTAATTTTCTCTTTCTTTCTGAGACTATGTACCAGTGAAGAAGCGCTTTGTGCTAAATGCATGCGTTTCTCCAACTCTTCATCGATTAGTGAATCATCCGATTTCGGGAAATCTGCCAAATGAACAGACTCACTAGAATCTAGCCCAGAAACGGCATTGAGGTCTCTAAACAACTGCTCCGAATAAAACGGAGCGATAGGAGCGGATAGCTGCGCAACTGTTGCTAAAGCTGTGTACAACGTTTGGTATGCTGCTTCCTTATCTTCATTGTATTCGCCTACCCAGAAACGTTTTCTGTTCAGACGCACGTACCAGTTGCTGAGCTCATCCGTCACGAAGTTCTGTATCGCTCTGGCCGCTTTGGTAGGTTCGTATTCATTGAAAGCCGCATCCACTTCTTTGATTAAGCTGTTTAGACGACTGATGACCCAGCGGTCACTTTCGGTTCGTTTCTCTACTGGAATGGCCGATTTTGAGAAGTTGAATCCATCCAGGTTGGCATACAGTGCAAAGAAGGAATACGTATTGGCAAGCGTTCCAAAGTACTTACGCTGTACTTCAGCTACACCTTCTATATCGAATTTTAGATTGTCCCATGGGTTGGCATTGGCAATCATGTACCAACGCGTGGCGTCAGGGCCGTACTTATCCATGGTTTCGAATGGATTTACGGCATTGCCCAACCGCTTGGACATCTTGTTACCATTCTTGTCCAATACAAGTCCATTGGCAATCACATTTTTGAAGGCTACCTTGTCATAAAGCAGCGTAGCAATTGCGTGAAGCGTAAAGAACCAACCACGTGTCTGATCCACGCCCTCGGCGATGAAATCAGCCGGATAATTGGCATTGAACACCTCATCGTTTTCAAAAGGATAGTGCCACTGCGCGTAAGGCATGGCTCCAGAGTCAAACCACACGTCAATCAGGTCTGGCTCACGGTACATCGGCTCACCATTGGAGCTGGTGAGGATCACATCGTCCACATACGGTCTGTGAAGATCAAAATCGTCTCCGATTTCTTCTTTCATGTGACCTGCAGCGATTGACTTTTTCACTTCTTCCTGAAGTTCAGCAATACTGCCGATACATTTTTCTTCCTTACGATCCTTGGTTACCCAGATAGGGAGTGGTGTTCCCCAAAATCTCGATCTACTGAGGTTCCAGTCCACCAGGTTTTCCAGCCAATTGCCAAATCGCCCTGAACCAGTCGAAGCAGGCTTCCAGTTAATCGTCTTGTTGAGTTCTACCAGACGGTCTTTCATGGCCGTGGTTTTGATAAACCAACTATCTAGCGGGTAGTAAAGAACCGGCTTATCCGTTCTCCAGCAGTGTGGGTAACTGTGTTCGTATTTTTCTACTTTAAATGCCTTGTTATCTTCTTTTAGCTGGATGGCAATGAGCACATCAGTAGGCTTAAAGTCTTTATCATTTCTAATGGCATCATCGTAGTATTCCTCCTTCACATATTTTCCTGCAAAGTCAGTCACCTCATCTACGAATTGTCCTTTTTTATTCACCAACGGCACGTCATACCCCTGATCGTCTTTGACCATGACAGCAGGCACACCATTTTGCTGGGCTACTCTAAAGTCATCTGCACCAAATACGGAGGCCGTATGAACCACACCCGTGCCATCTTCAGTGGACACAAAATCTCCAGGGATTACCCGGAAGGCATTTTTCTCTAAATCCTCATTGGTTACATAGGGCATTAACTGCTCATAGCGTACCTCTAAAATGTCTTTACCTGAAAATTCCTGAACCAGCTCAAATGGTATCAATTTGTCACCAGATTTGTAATCGGCTAAATCAATGTCTTTGGCTTTTTCTGAAAAATACTTGGCTACCAACTCTTTCGCAAGAACCACACTGATAGGAGCTCCGGTATATTGGTTGTACGTTTTTACTTTCACATAAGTGATCTTCTCGCCAACAGCAAGCGCACAGTTGGAGGGTAAGGTCCATGGCGTGGTGGTCCATGCGATGATTCGCACATCTTCATCAGCCGTTTCAAACAAGAAAGAAGAACGCTCGTCTTTCTTTACTTTGAATTGGGCAACGATGGAGGTGTCTTTTACATCTTTATAGGTTCCTGGTTGGTTCAACTCATGCGAGCTAAGCCCAGTGCCAGCAGCTGGAGAATACGGCTGTACGGTATATCCTTTATAAAGGAGGTCTTTGTCATAGAGTTTCTTTAGCAAGTGCCAAAGCGTCTCCATATACTTTTGGTCAAAGGTGATGTAAGGATCGTCCAGGTCTACCCAGTAGCCCATCTGCTGAGTCAGCCGGTCCCACTCGTCTTTGAAACGCATGACCGTCTCCTTACACTTTTGGTTGTACTCGGCTACCGATATCTTCTTGCCAATATCGTCTTTCTTGATGCCTAGTTCCTTTTCTACCTGAAGCTCTACAGGAAGGCCGTGTGTATCCCAGCCACCTTTTCGCTTTACCTGAAATCCTTTTTGTGTTTTATAGCGACAGAAAATATCCTTCACCGTACGGGCCATCACATGATGGATTCCCGGTGTTCCATTGGCAGAGGGTGGTCCCTCATAAAAGGTAAACGTTTCTGCTCCCTCGCGCTCGGTTACGGACTTCTCAAAGATTTTTTGGTCAGACCAAAACTTTAATACCTCTTCTGCTATCTGAGGGTAACTGACCTGTTTGTACTCTGGATATTTAGCCACCTTACTCTTCTAAAATTTTATTGGTTCTTATCAGTCTCTTCTTTGTCATCCTCTTCATCATAGTCTGCTTTAGCAAAATCCTCGATGTATGGATGATCTTCATCTTTGATCTTACCGGTATCAAACTGCAACAGCAGCGACGGTAGTACGATCAGGTTTGCGAACATAGCAAACAACAGGGTAATGGAAGTTAGTTTTCCAAGCGCCACAGTCCCGCCAAATTCGGATAACGTAAAAATTACAAATCCACAAAATAGAATAATGGACGTGTAAATCATGCTGGCACCGGTCTCTCGTAAACTACGGCTTACCGCAATCGGTACGAAGAAATTGTGTGCATGTAGTTCCTGACGGTATTTGGCCAGGAAGTGAATGGAATCATCTACAGAAATACCAAATGCAATACTAAAAATAAGTGCTGTACTTGGTTTTAAAGGAATACCAAAGAATCCCATAATCGCTCCGGTAAGTAGGAGTGGGATCACGTTTGGTACCAATGAGATGACAATCATTCTGAAGTTTTTGAACAGAATAGCCATGATCACCGCAATGATAAAAAAGGCAAAAATCATGGACGTAATCAGGTTATCGATCAGAAATTTGTTTCCCTTGATGAATAATGGTACTGTCCCAGTGACCCGCACATCCATTTTGCCCTGATCAAAAATCTGATCTATTCGTGGACTAATCACCTGATTGACGAGTGAGTCCATTTTCTGAGATCCGATATCCGGCATCTTCAGTGAAATCCGGATGAACTGTCCCGTACTGTCCACAAAATTCTTAGCGATACCGGCCTCATCGCTTTCCTCTTTCAGGTATCTGAGGATGAATGCACTCTCCCGATTATTTGGGATGGAGTAGAAGGCCGGACTTTGGTTGTAAAAGGCTTGCCGTGCTGCCTTGATAAAACTCACAACAGACACTGGTTGCGAGATACCCTCCAGAGAGTCCAAAAACAGTTCGAATTCATTGATCTTGCGGAGGTTGCTTAGTTTCTGAACACCTTTTTTAGTGCCTGTATCCACAATGATCTCCAATGGCATCACCCCGCTAAAATTCTCTTCGAAGAACTGCAGTTGTTTGGCTAACGGACTGTCCTCTGGCAAATCGTCTACCATGTAAGAGTTGGACTCCAGTTTTGTTACACCATAAACAGAGACTGCAATAATGACTGCTGTAACGCTAAAGACCAGTTTTCGGTGTTTGTGTACCAGCACATCCATTCCTACCAATGCTCCATTGAGCATCTTGAAGTCCAGGTGTTTCAGGTGTCTGTCCGACGGTGGTTTAAACAACGAGAACGCCGACGGGATCATAATGGTGCTCACGATGAACGTACACATGATGTTGATACCCGCTACAATACCAAACTCCATCAATACCGGAATGCCAGTAAAAACCAATACGAAGAATCCTACGGCCGTTGTGAAGTTGGTGATAAAGGTGACAATCCCGATGTTTCGGATGATCTTACCCAATGCTCTCATTTGATCACCGTGAGTGGAATACTCGTGATGATACTTATTGAGCATGTAGACACTATTGGGTATACCGATGACCACAATGATCGATGGTATAAGGCCGGTGAGTAGCGTGATTTTAAACTGGAAAAGCGAAACTGTTCCCAATACCCAAACCACAATAACCCCGATGATGATTAATGGGATAACAACTGCCTTGAAGGATCTGAAAAAACCAAACAGAATGAGACCCGTGACAATGACTGAATAGATCAAAAACTTATTCAGCTCTTCTTTGATCTTTAGCGTATTGACGGACCTTACGTATGGAAGTCCGGCATAATTCACATTGATGCCTGTATTTTCTTGAAATTGATCACCTGCGCGAACAATGTCAGCCACCATGGTGTGGCGGTATTCAGAGTTGAGTGCTTGTTTCTCAACGGTCACCAGGATTAGTGTGGCGCCATTTTCAGGATTGATAAGTTGGCCTGAGTAGAATTTCAATCCCATGGCAAACGCAAGCATACTATCTAACTCTGCTTGCTGCTCGGGGATTTCAGGGAATACCGGCTCTAACTCAAACCGACGTTTTTCATCATTCTTAGACAACATCTGTAGGGTTGGCAGTCCAAGCACGTCCTTCACGCCATTGATGCTTTCCAGTTCATTGGATAGGTACTTCAGCTTTCTGAAGTTGTCCGCATCATAGATCGCACTGTCTTTAAATCCCAAAGCCAGGATGTTGCCATCTTCTCCAAAGGTCTGTTTGAACTGGCGAAAATACACCTGATCTGGATCGTCTTCAGGAACAATATTGGCCATATTGTATGACCATTGAATGAATTGCGCCTGGTACGCCATGAATATAGTTATCAACCCTAAAATTGTCATTAGGGTGATCCTATACTTAAGTATGATATTGGCTATTTGTGTCCACATGGAAAATGAAGCTGCAAATGTAATGATTTTATCAGTTCTGGCGACCTTATTAACTGATTGATAAAGAGGTTGTTGGTTGAGTAAGAAAAAAGAGGTTTGAAAGTTTTAGAATGATTGGTCAATTCGTTCCCTAAACCTTGCTTGTGGGCAACGAAAACCCATAAATCGTCTTATACAATTTAATGGCATAAGAATCGGTTAAACTCGAAATGAAATCCATGATAATCAGTAATAGCTCATAGATGGCGTCTTGTTTTTCGAGCTTGTTCTGTATGGCTGGAGGTAGCAGTCTGTAGATTGATTTCATACGCGGCGTATGCGCATTCTTGTCATAGTATTTACAATAAGATGCCATACAGAATGACTCCATCAGTTTGCCAATCACTTCAAAACCACCTGCTTCACGCTCAAGTACTTGTTTGGAGCGGTAGATTTTTTTGATCGATAAGGATGAAATATTGGATAACGCCTCAGCTGCAGGAATGTGATCAGTCAATGCGCCATCAAACGCACCAGATAGAATGGATTCTTCTTTTTCTAGGAACAGAATCACACATTGCTGGATAAGCTTAGAAATCGCCAATGCCCGAAGTAACCCGAGTTTCTGATTGACATCTTCGGATCGTTCCAACTTTTCCTCATCATAAGAATCACCTATGATGGCTGCAATCAAATCCCTGGCTTGCTCGTAAGGGACAAGTCCCAACCGACAACCATCTTCCAGATCGATGATGTTGTAACAGATATCGTCAGCAGCTTCTACCAAAAATGTGAGGGGATGGCGCACCCATGATTCTTGTCCCAAAGAGTGTAAGCCCATAGTAGTAGCCAGCTCTACAAATTGGTCCAGATTACTTCGATAATAGCCGTATTTTTTCTGAGACTTTCTTTGAGCATTTTTTGGTGCATGGGATGACTTGGGATATTTTGTAAAAGCTCCAAGTGCGGCAAATGTCAGACGGAGACCTCCATTGGCTTCATCATTTAATATGCGGAAACCTTGCGCATTTCCTTCAAAACTGATCAGGTCTGACCACTCCTTTTCATCAACAAGCTGCTGAAATTGCTGTCCTTTAGCGCTATCGGTGAAGAAAGAAGAGATGGCTGTTTCTCCAGAATGCCCAAATGGTGGATTACCCAAATCATGTGCTAAACTTGCTGCTGCTACAATACCGCCAAAGTCGTGAAAGGTATAGCCAGATTCAGCTAACTCAGGGTATTTCTTTAAAAGCTGCTCACCCACCGCTTTTCCCAATGATCGGCCTACGCTGGATACTTCCAGGCTATGTGTCAGGCGTGTATGTACAAAATCATCTTCAGGTAAAGGGAAGACCTGTGTCTTGTCCTGCAGCTTGCGAAAAGGGTGCGAAAAGATCAGTCGGTCATAATCTTGCTCAAACCTACTGCGACTATCATTGGCCACTACGACTTCCGTTTTGTCTCCAAACCTTTTTGGTGAGAGTAGTTGTATCCAGTTCATTCTGTTACGGTATTTAGTCTGCAAGTTAAACACCTTTATGAGATCTCATTTATGGAGAAATAGCTCATTGAACTTAGTGCGATCGCATGAGCAATAGGGGATCTTGTTTTAACAGTTGAGTCAAAGTTTTATAAAGGGCACTGTTGTAAACTGAAAAGTCTTTTGGTCGTTCAAAGAAGTTCTCAACGGCTACAGCGAAAAATTCTGCCTGATTGGTGCCAGCGTATGCTCTGAAAAAACTCGTTTCTCCTGACCGTAATTTTTCCATTTCAGTAGATGCCAACTGTTGCCAGGCACGGATATCATCACCATTCATGAATCCAAATTCATCGTTCATGATAATATTTTCTAGCTGTAAAGCGTGTGCCATTTCGTGTAGCCCAAGGTTGAGACCTTCATTAGTAGCATACCCTTCCACAAAATGTTTCCAGGAGATGACGATGGCTCCCATTGCCGGGTTTACTTCCCCCTTATGGTGGCGCTGGTCTGCACTGCTCCAAAACTGGTCGGGATAAACAAAAATCCGATCAAAATGAGCAAGAAAAACGTCATCATAACCAAATGAAATCTGTACTGCAGAAGCGGAAATGAGGACTTCCATTTCTTCCGAAACAGTGTTCATTTGTCGGGGGACGAATTTTGTTAGCTTCTTAAACCGTGCCACACGATAAGCAAATATCCTCTGAGACTTGGGTGGTAAGGCCCTGTAATATGCAAAGTGCTTTTGCAGTGATGTCAGTTCAGTTTTACTCAGCGAAGGACGAAACCCTTCAGCTGCCAGGTATTGCTGGAAGTTGTGAGACCTAAACCCCACAATACCGAAAATGGCAGCTATTATCACTATGAGGATAAGCACTTAGAGTTGTTTCAGGAGCGTCTTAATGTTCACCTTCTCGTCCAGTGTTTTGATCAATTCAGGAATAGAGACGCGTTGTTGTTCCATGCTGTCACGCTCACGAATCGTCACGGTATCATCTTCCAGCGTCTGGTGGTCTACCGTCACACAATACGGAGTTCCAATCGCATCCTGGCGTCTGTATCGTTTTCCAATAGCGTCTTTGGCATCATACTGAGCATTAAAGTCAAGCTTCACCTCTTTCATGATCTCTTCAGCTTTTTCATCAAGACCGTCTTTATTCATCAGTGGAAGCACAGCCACTTTAACTGGGGCTAAGGCTGGAGGCAGTTTAAGCACCGTTCGCTCACTTCCATCCTCTAGTTTTTCTTCTGTATAAGATGATGACATCACCGCCAGGAACATTCGGTCCAGACCGATAGATGTTTCCAATACATAAGGTACATAGCTCTTGTTCTCCTCATTATCGAAGAACTGAAGTTTTTTGCCCGAGTGCTTTTCATGAGCGCTTAGGTCAAAATCTGTTCGGGAATGAATTCCTTCCAGCTCCTTGAAGCCCATTGGGAAATTAAACTCGATATCACAAGCCGCGTTGGCGTAATGAGCCAGGTTGAGGTGGTCATGGAATCGATAGTTTTCTTCTCCAAGGCCTAAGGCTTTGTGCCATTTGATGCGCTGCTCTTTCCAGTGCTCATACCAGGTAGCATCAGTGCCAGGTTTGATGAAAAATTGCATCTCCATTTGCTCAAATTCACGCATTCTGAAAATAAACTGACGAGCAATAATTTCATTTCTAAAGGCCTTACCGATTTGGGCGATACCAAAGGGTAGTCGCATTCGGCTGGTTTTTTGTACGTTCAGGTAATTGACGAAAATACCCTGAGCTGTTTCGGGGCGTAGGTAAATTTTTCCAGACTCGTCAGCTACAGAGCCTAGTTCGGTGCTAAACATCAGGTTGAACTGACGAACATCTGTCCAGTTTCTAGAGCCAGATACCGGATCTGCGATTTCCAGGTCAACAATGAGTTGCTTCAATGCGGCCAAATCACCTACTTCTAAGGCAGACTTCATTCGGGATTCAATGTCCTCAATCTGTCCTTTGTATTTGAGCACACGATCATTGGTAGCTGTGAACTGCGCTTCATCAAATGAGTCACCAAATCGCTTGGAAGCTTTCTTTACTTCCTTATCAATTTTGCCCTCGATCTTGGCAATGGCATCTTCAATCAGCACGTCAGCACGATACCTCTTCTTGGAATCTTTATTGTCAATCAATGGGTCATTGAAGGCATCCACGTGACCGGAAGCTTTCCAGGTGGTCGGATGCATGAATATCGCCGCATCAATCCCCACAATGTTTTCGTTTAGACGAACCATTGCTTTCCACCAGTATTCCTTGATGTTATTCTTTAGCTCTGATCCATAAGGACCATAATCGTAAGTAGCTCCAAGGCCGTCGTAGATCTCACTTGAAGGGTAGATAAAACCGTATTCCTTACAGTGTGAGGATATATTTTTCAGTGTTGTTGTATCGCCAGAATTTGCCATAGCCGCAAAGATAAAATTTTGAGCATCTTTTGAGATGAAAAATTAAAATTTGAATAAGGTGTGATTTTCCTAGTTGTCAAACTTCAGCTGGACCTCTTCCAGACTCTTGATTGAGCCTACCACGGTAATGATGTCCTTTAGTCTGAGCCTGGTGTAGCCATGTGTGATGATGCTTTGACCACCCCGGATGATGGAAAGGATGATCACATCACCCGGTAGGCGAAGATCTCGAAGCGTGAGACCATGTATATCTGGGTTGAGTATTTCGACATCTCTGGAGTCTTGCCCTTTTTCCATTCCGAGCAATAGGGAAGTGGCCTGTGGTGACCTGACAAAATGATCAAGCAAACTCACCATGGCTGTGGATGGATCTACTACTTTGGCATCTAGCGATAAGAATTTGTCATAATTGTAACGATGGTTCAGTCGTACAATCACATCACGAGTTCCGAAGTGATGATATGCCGTTTCGCAGATGAGGAGGTTTTCATCATCAGACAGCATCGTTACGATCGCCTCTGTTTTGTCGGCATGCATGAGGTCAAATTCTTCCTTACTAAAATCCTTGATGCCATAGGTCATTTTGATTCCTTCTGGTTCGTCAATGCTCCCTTTCTCCAATCTTGTAGCGATCTGCACTTCCCACCCGTTTTCAATTAATTGATTGGCTAGAGCCACAGACTGACTCTCAAAACCAAATATGATGGCGTCTCTGATCCCATCAAATTCAGGCGTTTGTGCTTTACTTCGGTCCTCTCCCAATTTAAAGATAGCCCACTTAAACAGTGGTGGACCAATGAATTGGTTGATAACAATAACGGCAATAATGACCGTCGCAAATTCATCTCCCCAGCCGGGAAACTCATCAGCGATTACAGTAGCCAATCCTAATCCAACACCCGCCTGAGTGACATAAGGCATCCACCCAAGATGGTTTTGCTTCATCGGGTCACCTGCCATAATGCCTCCGGCATAGGCACCAATAATCATGGTAGCAATTCGAATCGAGAAAAGAATCAAAGCCACGCCAATGACGGAACCTATGACATTGACCGCCAATGTGGCGCCTGTAAGCGTGAAGAAAGCGATGTAAATGGGAGTGGCTGTTTTCTCCAGTATGTTCAGAAACTCAGGTCGATATCTGGTGTAGTTCGTCACATAGAAGCTCGCAAGTATGGACATCAGCAAAGGTTCTAGATGTATGCTGTGGGCGAATGCTACCAGTGATGCTTCTTTTAAGGCATGTGATAAGACGTAGCTTCCAAACCCCACGAGCAATACCATGATGGTTTTAGCCGGGCGAATAATCTTAAAGGATAAGACCAATTTGAGCAGTTGTCCGAAAACGAAAAACCCAAGACCAAAAGAAAGGACCAGTTCCACCACAATGATCACAATGCTCAGAGAGTTAAATTCTTCACCACCAATCATGGATTCACCAAGTGCGAGACAAATGGAGAACAAGATGATCACCAAAAAGTCTTTGACTACCGTCACACCCATCACGGTCTGTACAAACGGACCTTTAGCCCTCAATTCATTGATTACGGCGATGGCTGATGCAGGAGACCGAGCGACGAAAATAGCAGCAGTGATAGTGGAGATGGAGATTTTGGCAGCCACACTCATGTCTGCCATGTATGGAATGTAGCTGGCACAGAAATAGACCGCTACCGACCCGAATACAAAGGTTACTACGAGTTGCCCAAACGTATTCCATTTAATGCTTTTGAATCTACTGCGCAGTTCCCGCAAATAAAGCTCTGCGCCTGCGGCAAATGCAATGAACGCCAGCGCGATTTCGTTGATAAACTGCAAGTTGTCTTTGGCGCTGACTGGAATCAGTCCAATAATATGCGGTCCGGAAATTATTCCGGTAAAGATCAATCCAGTGATCAGGGGAAGTCGTATCTTCTGAAACGACTTGGCGATTTGATTGGACGCAAGGGCAATGATCAGAAACCCCGCGATGAGGACTAAAAGTTCTTTGTATGTGGATAGAAGTGTTACCAAGCTGACTCTTTTACCTTATTTTAATTCCTCAAAACAACCGGCATTGTTAGTGCCCGTTCACTAAATGAACCCAAAAATTAACCTGTTTTATTGAAATGAGGCATAAGATTTTTAATCATATCTCGATTAAGGTGAGTAAAAATCTCCAATGCGATTTCAATGTAACCTAAGAAATTTAACTAATAGATACATGAAAATATTAACTGCTATTGTCGGTTTTGTTTTGATTTTGAGTTGTAACTCGGTGAAATCGGAAAAGATAGAAGGGCTGCCTGTTTCACATGAGTTATTTGATGAACTCCTAAGTAAGTACGTTGGTGATCAGGGCTTTGTGGATTATTCCGGCTTTCAGACCGAGCGAGCGAAGCTTCAAAAATACCTTGATTTACTTCAAAGCACTGCTCCGGGATCAAGCTGGTCCAAAGAAGAAGAAATTGCATATTGGATCAACGTGTACAATGCATTTACGATCGAGTTAGTATTAAAACACTATCCGGTGGAGAGTATCAAAGACATTGGTAGTTCTATTCAGATTCCTTTTGTTAATACGCCCTGGGACATCAAATTCATTGAAATCGGAGGTGAGACTTATGACTTAAATAACGTGGAACACAGCATTTTAAGAAAAAAATGGAAAGAACCACGAATACATTTTGCCGTTAATTGTGCCTCCTATTCATGTCCCGTATTGCGCCGTGAAGCATATACGGCTGAAAAGCTCGAAGCTCAATTAGATGATCAGGCGAAGCGCTTCATTAATGACGATTTTAGAAACGACATCACAAAGAAGGAAGCCAAACTATCGAAGATATTTGATTGGTTTAGTGGCGACTTTAAGAATGTTATGCCAGTAAAGGATTTTATCAATCAATATGCAGATGTCAAGATCACCTCGGATACCGACATCTCTTACAAGGAATACGATTGGAAGCTGAACGATCAGGACTAGCCAGGAAACACCTGATAAAGACTTTGAGTTACGTTATAGCGGTGAAGTTGGCTAAAGTTGTATTTAGATACGACTTTGAGAGTGAGCGAAATAAGTCAAACGATAGCCAATCACATCCGTTAGATTGTTAATTTTGTAGAACAACATTACCCCAAATACAAATGATTGAAACAATGACTGAAAGTCCGCAGACATCACAGCGGGCAGAAAATCAGCGCATGATTGCTGATATGATCCGAGAGTTTGGAAATCACGAGATTGAGCCCCATAAGATGGAATGGGATGAATCCCAGGAATTCCCAATTCATGTTTTTAAGAAATTAGGAGAGTTAGGCTTAATGGGCGTACTAGTGCCACAGGAGTATGGCGGCTCTGGTTTCGGATACCACGAATATGTCACAGCGATAATCGAGTTAGCTCGAATTGATGGCTCTATTGGTTTATCAATGGCTGCTCATAATAGCTTGTGTACAGGACACATCCTTCAGCATGCCAGTGAATCCCAAAAAGCCAAGTATCTTCCAAAACTGGCCACAGCAGAATGGATTGGAGCCTGGGGGCTGACTGAGCCCAATACTGGATCTGACGCAGGCAATATGAAAACGACTGCTGTAAAAGAAGGAAACGAGTGGGTGTTGAATGGAGCGAAGAACTTCATCACCCACGGCATCTCCGGAGATGTAGCCGTGGTGATCGCCAGAACTGGAGAGCCAGGAAAGTCGCGAAATGCTTCTGCTTTTATCGTAGAACGAGGAACACCAGGCTTTTCGGGTGGCCGAAAAGAAAACAAACTGGGCATGCGCTGCTCAGAGACAGCAGAAATGATTTTTGACAATTGCCGAATACCTGAGGAAAACCTCATCGGTGAAGTAGGAGATGGTTTTGTGCAGTCCCTCAAGGTGCTGGACGGTGGCCGTATTTCGATTGCAGCACTGAGTTGCGGCATAGCACAGGGAGCCTTTGATGTATCGGTTCAGTACTCCAAAGAGCGTGAGCAGTTTGGTAAACCGATTAGCTCATTTCAGGGAATTTCATTCAAATTGGCCGAAATGGCCACAAAATTGGAAGCCGCGAAGTTATTAACCTATCAGTCTGCTGATCTTAAAATGCAAGGGAAGCCCATGACGAAAGAATCTGCAATGGCCAAGCTTTATTCGTCAGAAATCGCTGTAGAGCTTGGAAACGAAGCAGTGCAGATTTTTGGTGGATATGGGTATACTAAAGATTATCCAGCAGAGAAGTATTACCGGGATGCTAAGTTGTGCACCATCGGTGAAGGCACTTCTGAGATCCAGAAATTAGTAATTTCCAGAGAAGTACTGAAGTAAACCCAAATTATGCATGTATAATTTGCCTAGAAGGCGGACCGGAGCATTGATTTATCAGGACGGTCCACCGCATCTGTTACCCCATGACGTGAAGTCAGGGTGTGACAAGCTTCGCTTTGTCATCACCTGACAACTAATTCTGTGTTGTAGAATTCGTTCATCAATATTCAACAGCGTATTTGGGTTGATTTTATTCAATGTTCTGTTGAATATCCTGGGTAAATATTTGGGGGGAACAAATTTTCCTTTAATTTTGCAGGCTCAAATACAAAATAAAGATGATTGTAGTAAACGTAAAAGAAAACGAGTCAATCGATAAGGCACTTAAGAGATTCAAGAAGAAATTCGAGAAAACCGGAGTTCTTAGAGAATTGAGATCTAGAACCTTCTTCACAAAACCATCTGTGAAAAGAAGAACTGAGGTCATCAAAGCTGAGTACCGTCAGTACATGCAAGAGCAGGAAAATAAGTAATCCCAACTTCGGGAATTATCATATGAAATTTGTAAGTTAGTATTTACCCTCTCTTGGGTAGATGCTGACTTATGATTGACTCCTTCCTAAAATACCTTCAATACGAAAAACGCTATAGTGAGCATACGCTTACAGCGTACAAGAAGGATTTAGAACAATTCACACTTTTTCTGGCTGAGACTTTTGAAATGGAAAACACCCATGAGGTGAAGCATCCCCATTTAAGAAGTTGGATAGTAGCGCTAATGGAGGCGGGCATCGCCCCGGGATCCATCAATCGTAAAATCGCCACACTCAAGTCTTATTATAAATTTCTACTCGGAAGAGAATATATCACTACCAACCCTACCGGTCGACTCAAGCCACTAAAGGCTGAAAAGCGATTGCCGTCCTTTGTTCGAGAGAACGAAATGGTCAACTTATTGGATCGAATAGAATTTTCAGAGGACTTTACAGGTCTCAGAGATCGCCTTATACTAGAACTTCTTTACGCTACTGGCATACGGCTGTCAGAATTAATTAATCTTAAGGATCTGGATATCAATGAGTACCAAAGTTCCATCAAAGTTTTAGGGAAAAGAAATAAGGAAAGGCTTATACCAACGTCTGATTTTATCGTTAAACTACTTAGAAACTATCGAGAAAAACGAAACATAGATTTCGGCAAAACGGAGTTTCTATTAGTAACTGACAATGGTGATAAGTTGTATCCGATGATGGTGTACAGAACAGTCAAAAAGTACTTAGAACAAGTAACCACTATCAGCAAGAAAAGTCCTCACGTACTGAGGCACACATTTGCAACTCACTTATTGAATAAAGGTGCGGAATTAAATGCCGTGAAGGACCTGCTAGGACACACGAGCCTGGCAGCCACACAAGTTTATACGCACAATTCTATGGAGAAGCTGAAGTCGGTTTTCGATCAGGCACATCCAAAAGCATAAATGGTTAAACCTTTAAATTAAAAGAATCATGAAATTACAAATGCATTCTATTCACTTCGACGCAGACCAAAAATTGGTTGATTTTATTCAAAGAAAAGCTGACAAACTAGATACTTTTTTTGATAGAATTATTGATGGAGAAGTTTTCATGAGACTAGAAAAGGATGATGATAGGGAAAACAAACTGCTGGAGATCAAACTAAATATTCCGGGAGGTCAATTATTTGCGAAGGAAAAATCTAAATCTTTCGAGGCAGCTGCTGATGAAGCGGTGGAAGCTTTGAGAAGACAACTGAAAAAACACAAAGAGAAGCTGTACGCACATAGCTGATACATTTTTCGACCACATTTAAAACCCTGATGTCCGCCAACTGGCGAGCGTCAGGGTTTTTTTGTGCTTCTAATTGGTTCCTCGCTATATTCTGCTAATCATCGGACGATTTGCTTCAGTTATCTAAAATCTTCGGTTGACTCGCTCGACATCATGCTTTTTTGCTGTGGTAATCCAAATAGGTTAGGGTTTACCTGTGGTGAAATGATGGGAATGAGCAACCATCAACCTATGACCGCCTCTCGAGCTAGGGGCGGTTTTTTATTGATTTATTCTAATTTAGACAAGCCTAAAAATAAAGTAAGTTTGGTATAATAAAATATTAAAATTAGTTTTGGTTAATAATTTCATGAACTATGAATCCTTTGAATTTGAGGTGTTTAGTAATTCTTGTGGGGCTAACAATCGCCAATGGTGTAGTGAAGGGTCAGGTAAAAGGGACTGTAACTCATGAAGGAGAGGCTGTGCCAGGTGCCACAGTGCAGGCTATTGGTCATGATCTCGGTACCGTGACTGATGTGCAGGGTAAGTTTGAGCTAAATGAACTGCCCGTTCAATCCTTAAAGATTGTCATTCGCTCAGTTGGCTTTAAGCAACATCAGTTAGAAGTGCAGTCTGGTAATACCTATGCTATTGAGTTAGACCAAAGTGAATTGGGACTTGATGCTGTTGTGGTCACTGGTACTATGACACCCACGATGATTACTGCTTCTCCTGTCAAAGTGGAGGTAATTACTTCCAAGCATCTCAATAACTTCATCCCTGCTGCTGCATCCAGCATCATGGAAGGAATTAAGCTGATCAATGGTGTGCAGGAAGTAGTCGCTTGTGGGGTTTGTTTTACGAACAGCATTAGTATCAATGGATTGCCAGGACCGTATACGGCTGTGTTGATTGACGGGAGTCCAATGTTTGGTAATCTGGCTTCAGTATATGGCTTAAATGGCATCCCAAACATGATTATCGATCGATTTGAAGTAATTAAGGGGCCAAATTCGACACTTTATGGTTCTGAGGCAATGGCAGGAGTAATCAATGTGATTACGAAAGACCCAGCCGATCAGCCAACGTTGTCCATCGATGTGATGGGTACTACGCATTTAGAAACGTTTGGAAACATAGGAGTGTCCACCACTACGCGCAAATGGAAGGGGTTTACTGGACTGAATTATGCAGTCATTGGGGATTTTGATGATGAAAACAGTGATGGTTTCAGCGATCTGGCCAACCTGGACCGGTACTCACTGTTTTCTAAATGGAGTTTGAATCGTCCTAAGGACAAGAAATTCACGATAGCGGGTAAGCTGTATTATGAAGATAGAAGAAATGGAGTGGAAGCGTACCTTGAAGATAGGGCATACCGCGAGATGCGTGGAAGCGATTCTATCTACGGAGAAAGTATTTACACTTACAGAGGAGAAATTTTTGGGACTTATGAATTGCCTACTTCTGAAAACATCAAACTGGATTATTCAGCAAGTCACCACATCCAGGACAGTTACTATGGAGCGGATCATTATGAAGCAGAGCAGTCCATCGCTTACACCAATTTAGTCTGGACTAAAAGCATCAACAAACACGAAATTGTAAGTGGGTTGACTAATCGATTCCAGTTCTATGATGACAATACAGTTGCCACTGAAAGGCAATCTGGTGGGTTTACTCGCAATAGCCCTGATAATCAATGGATACCTGGAGTATTTGCTCAAGATGAGATCCAGTTAAATAAGTGGTTTAGCCTTTTGGCTGGAGTTCGTTTGGATCATTATTCGTCCCACGGATTTATTCCATCTCCTCGGTTATCAACCAAAACCAAGCTGGGTCAGTGGACCACTCTCCGGAGCAATTTTGGAACAGGTTTTCGAGTAGTCAATTTATTTACTGAAGACCATGCCTTTGTGACTGGACAACGTGACGTACAGATCGTAGAGCAGTTAAAGCCGGAGCAGTCTGTTAACGGATCGTTAAATCTTAATCATGTTTTTACCATTGGCAATACACAGGGGATGGTAGATTTAGATGGCTTCTACTCTTATTTTTACAATAAAATAATCCCGAACTATGATACGCCGGGCTCTATCATTTATGCAAATTCACCTGGCTATGCAGTGTCCAGGGGTATAGGTATTAATTGGAATCAGGAATTCGCTTTTCCATTGTCCTACTCGCTGGGATGGAATCTGCAAGAGGTTACTGAGACCAGAGATGGGACTTCCAGAGATGTGGAGTTTGCTCCACAGTGGAGTGGAGTGTTTACAGCCAATTACAATTGGAAGAAAGCGAAAGTCACTGTAGGATACACCCTTAGAGTTACTGGACCGATGGCCTTGCCAGAGGTGTATGATCTGAATGGAGAAGGTGTGCCAGACAATGATCCAAGACCTTTGGAGTCAGAGCCATTTGCCTTTCAAAATATTCAGGTGAACAAGCAATTCTCAGAAAAATTTAGTGTCTATGGAGGCGTACAAAACATGTTTAATTACATTCAGTCGGAGTCTCCGCTTGTAGGGATTAATGACCCGAACAATGCGACTGGTTTTAGTCCATACTTCGACACATCTTATGCCTACTCACCGATTCACGGCAGAGAGTTTTACCTGGGCGTGAAATGGCAGCTCAATTGATTTAGGTGCATATCAAGTCCTATCTTGTCGAGTTAAACACTGATTCAGTATCTGTACTAATCAACTTGACAAGTTAGGATTCCTCAAAGGCCCAATCAATGCCGGTTTTCATGTCTTTGACGATAACTCCTTCTGACTTTAGCTTAGCTCTTAGTTCATCCACTTTATCGTAGTTCTTCGCTTCCTTCGCTGATTTATATTCTTCAAGAATGACGTCCAGTAGGTTTTGTGAAGATATTTCAGACTCCAGTCTCAAGCCAAGAATGTCTTCTGCAAAGGAGATAAAAGTTGTTTTCATTCGGTCGAAAGTTTCCTGGCCGATTTCTTCCAACTTGAGTTGCCCGGCCTGAATAGAGTTCACTTTTTTGACCAGGTTAAACAGATGACCAATGGCCAGTGCAGTGTTAAAATCATCATTCATGGCGTGATGACAGTTGTCACAGATCTTGTTGATTTGATCAGCTTGCTTTTGATTGATGTCTTCCTGACCACCTGCTGGGTATTCGTACGATTTGATTAACCTGAGGCCATTGGCAAGTTTCATGTATCCTTTTTGAGCAGCATTCAACGCTTCATTAGAGAAGTCTAGCGTACTAGCATAGTGAGACTGCAACATGAAAAAGCGAATCGTCATTGGGCTAAACCCTCTTTCAAGCAACTCGTGATCTCCCGAAATGAGTTGATGCGGCAGGAATGAGTTTCCGAGGGATTTACTCATTTTGGTGCCATTTACGGTGAGCATGTTGGTATGCATCCAATATTTAGCACCGTCTTTTCCTTTAGACCCGGCATTCTGAGCTATTTCACATTCATGATGCGGGAATTTCAAATCCATTCCACCGCCATGGATGTCAAACTCTTCACCCAGGTACTTCGTGCTCATTACAGAACATTCCAGGTGCCAGCCCGGAAAGCCGTCACTCCATTTGGTGTTCCATCTCATGATGTGTTCTGGCGCCGCTTTTTTCCAAAGAGCAAAGTCCAATGGATTTCTTTTGTCAGACCCTCCATCGAGCTCACGCGTCTGATTGAGCATATCTTCTGTTTTTCGACCACTTAGTTTGCCGTATTCGAACTTATCACTGAATTGATTGATGTCGAAGTAAACTGAGCCATTGGATTCGTAGGCATAGCCATTGTCAACTAACTCCTGAATCATTTCCATTTGCTCCATCAAATGACCGGTAGCTGTTGGCTCAATATCTGGAGGGAGTAAATTAAATGTATGCATCACCTGGTGGAAGTCATTGGTGTATTTCTGTACGATCTCCATCGGTTCCAAACTTTCGAGTTTGGCTTTTTTTGAGATTTTATCCTCACCAGTATCCGATAAGTGGCCCACATCCGTAATGTTGCGCACATAGCGAACTTTATACCCTAAGAACTGCAAATACCTGTAGATCACATCAAAAGACATGAAGGTTCGAACATTGCCCAGATGAACATCACTGTAAACAGTAGGTCCACATACATACATTCCTACATGGGGTGGGTTTAATGGTTCAAATACCTCTTTTTCTCTGGTTAGTGAGTTTACAACTCGGAGTTTTCCGATCATTGGTTCTTTTTTATAAATCCTTAGTTATGACGAACTTGGGCTAATATAGTTTGTTCAAAACGCAATTTGAATTGACTATTTTTTCTTATAGCTTTGCAGTGCAAATATAGAATTAAGGTTCGAGGGGACGCAAGTCCCCTCTTTTTATTCATAATAAAATGGTTGCTGGAAGAAAGATAGAGGAAGTGGTACACCAGATTGTTGAAGAAATTATCTCGGAGGATGCATCTTTATTTATTGTGAAAGTGATTCTGAAAGGGAATCAAGGGAACCAAAAATTGATTGTTTTGCTAGATGGTGATGAAGGAATCACGATCGATATGTGCAGCAAAGTGAGCAGAGGGCTCTCAGCAGTGCTGGAAGAAAAAGACCTGATAGATGGAAAGTACTTTTTGGAAGTTTCCTCAGCAGGACTTGATTTTCCGCTACAGTTCGTCAGACAATATCAAAAGAACATTGGTAGATCATTGAAAGTGGATCTGGAAGACGGAACATCCGTAAGCGGAGAATTAAAAGAAGTGAGTGAAGAAAAAGTAGTGCTGGAAGAAAAGGTGAAGAAAGAAGTACTTACTCACGAAGTAGAATTTAGTGATATTAAAAAATCGATGGTATTAGTTTCATTCAAATAGACAATGGATACTGGAATTTTAATTGATTCGTTTGCGGATTTTGCCAGAGGCAAAAACATTGATCGTCCAACTATGATCAGGATTCTGGAGGATGTTTTCAGAACAATGATCCGCAAGAAGTACAAGACTGATGATAACTTTGACATTATCATCAACACAGACAAGGGTGACCTTGAGATTTGGAGATTTAGAGAGATCGTAGACGATAACTCAGAAGATATCTGGGATCATGATAAGATTAGCTTAACTGAAGCAAGAGAAATAGAGCCCGATTTTGAAATTGGAGAAGAAGTTTCAGAAGAGATCAAATTAGAGGATTTCGGAAGGAGAGCAGTAATGACGGCTCGTCAGACATTGATACAGAAGATTAAAGATCTTGAGAAAGACATTCTGTTTCAGAAGTATAAAGATCTTGTTGGCGAAATTATCGCTGGGGAGGTTTACCAAACTCTTAGCAGAGAAATTTTGTTGATCGATGGTGAGGGGAATGAATTAAATTTGCCCAAGTCAGAGCAAATCTCAAAAGACCGGTACCGTAAAGGTGATTCGGTTAGAGCCATTGTTCACCGTGTGGAAATGGTCAATGGAAATCCAAAGATTATCCTTTCCAGAACCTCGCCTACATTCCTTGAGCGTTTGTTCGAGAGCGAAGTTCCAGAGGTTTATGATGGATTGATCACCATGAAGAACGTAGTAAGAGAGCCTGGCGAAAGAGCTAAAGTCGCTGTAGAATCTTACGACGATCGCATTGATCCAGTAGGTGCATGTGTGGGAATGAAAGGTTCCAGAATTCACTCGATTGTACGTGAGTTACAAAATGAGAACATTGACGTGATCAATTTCACTGATAACATGGAACTCTACATTGCGCGAGCTTTGAGCCCTGCTAAAATCGTGAGCATGGTGATTAGTGAGGAAAAAGATCGTGTATCTGTATATCTGAAGCCAGATCAGGTATCTTTGGCGATCGGAAAAGGCGGTCAGAACATCAAATTGGCATCCAGATTAGTTGGGTTGGAGATTGATGTGTTCAGAGAATTGGATGGCAGTCAGGAAGAGGATGTTGATCTTAACGAGTTCTCTGATGAAATTGAGAGCTGGGTGATTGATGAATTGAAAAAGATTGGTTTAGATACTGCAAAGAGCGTATTGAAGCTTTCAGCTGAAGAGCTGGTAAGAAGAACTGATCTTGAAGAAGAGACAGTACAGAACGTGCTGAACATCTTCAAGCAAGAATTTGAATAATTAGGCTAATAGTTAATTAGTATTAGTAACAGTAATATATGGCAGAAGAAAAAACTTATAGACTAAGTCAAGTTGCGAGAAAACTCAACGTGGGTCGTGGGACAATCCTTGATTACCTTTCGGACAAAGGTTTCGAGGTAGATAGTAGTCCTAATTCCAAGATCACACAAGAGCAGTTTTCTTTGCTTTCCAGAGAATTTGCATCTTCTGCCATGGAAAAAGAAGAGGCTTCTGGGTTGACTATAGGCACCAAGCATGCTGACAACATGGTCATTAAGGCCAATGAAGAACAAGATAAATCTTCTGATGACGAAGAGGAAATCCTAATCAAGGACAACAATTCAAAAGAGGCCGCCAAGAAGGAAGAAGTGGAAGACGCTGGTAAAATTATCGGCCGTGCTAAATTGGATGGTCCTAAGGTTGTTGGCAAAATTGACCTTGATCCTAAGAAAAAGGAAGAACCTAAGAAAGAGGAGCCTAAAAAGGAAGAGCCTAAGAAAGAAGAAACTCCAAAAGCTGAAGAGAAGAAAGAGGAGCCTCAAAAAGTGGAAGCACCAAAAGAGGAAAGACCTAAGGCTGAGGAAAAGAAAGAAGAGCCGAAAAAAGAGGAACCTAAGAAAGAGGAGGCATCGAAAGAAGAAGCTCCTAAACCTGAAGCGAAGAAAGAGGAGTCTGTAAAGGAAGAGCCTAAAAAGGAAGAGCCGAAGAAAGAAGAAGCTCCTAAAGCCGAGGGAAAGAAAGAAGAACCTAAGAAGGAGGAGGAAAAGCCTGCTGCCAAAGAAGAAAAGCCTGCAGATCAAAAGATTGAAGCCAAAGCAGATTCTCTTAAAGGATTGACTGTTCTTGGTAAGATTGAATTACCTGAAAAGAAAAAGGCGAAACCAGTTGCCAGTTCGGACGAAAATAAGGATCGTAAGAAAAAACGTCCTAGAAAAAGAATAAACAGCCCTGGTGGAGATAGTAATCAAAACCGTGGTGGAGGTAATAACAGAGGTGAACGAAAACGCGGTATTGGAGGAAGAAGAGATACACGCAAAACGGAGGAACTTTCTGATAAGGAAATCCAAGACAAAATTAAGGCTACTCTTGCAAAACTGTCAGGAGGCAAATCCAATCAGGGTACTGGTAGATCCAAATATCGAAAAGATAAAAGGTCTGCTAAGGCTGAAGCAGAAGAAGAAAGGCTACAAAACGAGCAGGATGAGGCAAAAAAGCTGAAAGTAACAGAGTATATCTCTGCGAGTGATTTGGCTTCATTAATGGGTGTGTCAGTCAATGACGTGATCTCTACCTGTATGTCTTTAGGAATGTTCGTATCAATTAACCAACGATTGGATGCTGAATCCATCACAGTTATTGCTGACGAATTTGGTTATGAAGTAGAGTTTTCTACCGACGATGACGAAGTAGAAGTAGAAGAGGTAGAAGATACGGCAGAGGAACTACTGGATAGAGCACCGATTGTGACAATCATGGGTCATGTTGACCATGGAAAAACTTCCCTTCTTGACTTTATTAGAGATTCTAAAGTAACTGAAGGTGAAGCAGGAGGTATTACACAGCACATTGGTGCTTATGATGTAACCACCGAAACTGGTAAACGAATTGCCTTCCTGGATACTCCGGGTCACGAAGCGTTCACAGCGATGCGAGCTCGTGGTGCTAAAATCACGGATATTGCCATTATTGTGGTAGCGGCGGATGATGCAGTGATGCCACAAACGAAAGAGGCGATTAACCACGCTCAGGTTGCTGGTGTGCCTATTGTTATTGCGATAAACAAAGTGGATCGGCCAAACGCCAATCCAGATAAGATAAAAGAAGAACTTTCTAGTATCAACATCCTTGTAGAAGACTGGGGGGGTAAGTATCAGTGTCAGCATGTATCAGCTAAGACTGGTGAAGGCATTGATGACCTGCTTGAAAAAGTACTCTTAGAGGCTGAACTGTTAGAGCTTAAAGCGAATCCAGACAAAGCTGCGGTTGGGTCGGTGATTGAAGCTACGCTCGATAAAGGTCGTGGGTATGTTACCACACTGATGGTTCAGGCTGGTACCATGGAAGTTGGTGATGTTGTTTTAGCCGGTTCCAATTATGGAAAGGTTAAAGCGATGTTTGATCACCGAGGAAATAAAATGCAAAAGGTAGGCCCTTCTACTCCGGTATTGATGCTAGGTTTAGATGGTGCTCCTCAGGCTGGTGATCGCTTCAACGTAATGGAGACTGATCGCGAAGCTCGTGAAATTGCAACCAAACGTGAGCAGATTCACAGAGAGCAATCCATCCGAACGAAGAAACACATTACGCTGGACGAGATCGGTAGACGACTTGCTATCGGAAGCTTTAAAGAACTTAATGTTATTGTCAAAGGTGACGTGGATGGTTCGATCGAGGCACTTTCCGATTCATTGTTGAAACTTTCTACGGAAGAGGTTCAGGTCAATATCATACATAAGGCAGTTGGACAGATTTCAGAATCAGATGTCTTGTTAGCTTCTGCTTCCGATGCAGTGATTATTGGTTTCCAGGTTCGTCCATCTGGACAGGCACGCAGAACGGCTGAAAATGAAGAGATAGAGATTAGACTTTACTCCATCATTTATGACGCGATCAACGATGTGAAGGATGCGATGGAAGGTATGTTGGAACCAACTACCGAAGAAGTTATCACAGGAAATATCGAAGTTCGAGAAGTGTATAAAATCACTAAAATTGGAACAGTTGCTGGGTGTTATGTAACTGAAGGAACAGTTAAGCGTTCGAACAAGGTGCGATTGATCAGAGATGGTATCGTCGTTCATGAAGGTGAAATCAACCAATTGAAGCGATTCAAGGATGATGTAGCTGAAGTAAAACAGAGCTACGAATGTGGTGTCTCTATTAAAAACTTCAACGATATCAAAGAAGGAGACATCATTGAAGGCTACACTGAAAAAGAAGTGAAGAGAACTTTATAGAAAAGAGTTTGATAAGCCTATCAGGGAAAAGCAGGTTGACAGACCTGCTTTTTTTGTTTCAAATGATTGGTATGCATAAATTCGAGAAAGTCAAAGGACCATCATACCCAAACCTGTGATTAAAGGACTTAGCTATTTGTTGTTGACCGGATTTCTATGCAGCTCTGCTTTTGGGCAGACCGATCAGTATATCTATTATGATCTGAGTGATGCTGTTGACAATCAGGTGATCAAAGGAGTCATTAAGGATCACCAGGGATTTGTGTGGTTTGCTACAGATCAGGGTGTTTTAAAATATGATGGCAAAACCACCCAATTGTTCAACAACGGACTACAAAGCCCTTACACAAAAAATTTTCTAGTTACTCCAGACAAGCGGCTTGTTGTGATTAATGATCTTGGAGTAAAAGAAATCATCGAAAAAGATAGCTTACAGTTTATTCCCTTCGAATGGGGGAGCAATACATTTACAGAAGCATTAGGATTCCCTAAAAGCATATTTCAGGACACTCGTGGGAACATTTGGATTGGAGAGTACAACTCGTTGCTTAGAATCAATCAGGAAGGATTTAAGCGATTTGAATTAGGTTCAGAATTTCAGTCAATTAGTTACCACCGCACATTCACTTTTCGCCAGGATGCATTTGGTACTTTGTGGATTGCACCATTCAAGGGGTCCTTGTTAAAACATGATCCCACGGAGGACGAGTTGATTCCAATGGATGTCGAATTACCGATTACGGAAGTTACTGGAATGAGTGTATTGCGTGGTGACTACTTGTTGATTGGTGGAAAAGAAGGACTATTTCAACTTAAAATTGATAGTGATCAGGAGGTATTATCTACACAGTTTTATCCGCAGGTGAAAAATATATCCGCCTTACAGGCAGCAAGGGAACAACTGTTCATAGGTACATGGGATAGTGGATTGAAAATATTTGAATTTGAAAATCGCGAGTTTATTGACGTAGAAGAGGTTGATTTTAATGACGTAGTGGACTTCTATTATGATGACACGGTTCCGGAAGTTTGGGTAGTTGGTAGTGAAAATGTTGGGCTGATTTCGTTTTCTGTGATTCATTCTTTTCAGAGTGTAGGTAAATCCAGAGTAGAGTCAGTGAGCGCTGTTGGTGATGAAATCTACTATTCGATCGGGCAGGAATTGAAAAAGTTTCAGTGGAATGATCAGGGTCCTGGAGTTTCTTTGATCACCTCAAAAACAAATTATTTTGATCGAATTCAAGCAGAGAGCGATAATGTTTGGATAGGAGATTCCTTTGGAGCGATCATGTGTTTGGATCTGAAGACGAATGAATTAATAAGCATAAAAGACAGTACAGGTGGTTCGATAAAGTATGTTACAGTTGATGTAGATGGAAATAAATGGTTTTCGGGTGATAATGATCATGTCATTCGAATTTCTAAAGATGAGAAGCGGGTAAAATATTATCCAGTAAAGTCATCCAACATCATTCGACAGGCAGAAAGCGGAGAGTTATATGTAGGGTGTTGGGGAGAAAAGAACCTTTTTAAATATGATCGATTAGGCGATAAATTCATTGAAATTAATCTTTCAACAGATCTTGAGTTTACTGATGAGTTGTCAGTTGAGGATCTTGCAATTGACCCAATGAATGGCTTGTGGTTAGCAACGAACCACGGATTACTTCACATGACTAATGATCTAGTACGCAGAATCAACCTGCCAAACATTGCTGAGGATGCTGCATTGAAAGCGGTAGCCATTCAGGAAGATATTGTATGGGTTTCTGGTGACTTTGGTGTAGCTGCATACAATGGTCAGGATGCTATTCTGTTCAATACGAGAAACGGATTACCCTCGAAATTACTAAACTGGAGAGGGTTACAACCTTATAAAGAAGGTGTCTTAATATCTACTGCCAAGGGATTGGTGATGGCCAAGTCGGATCTTGTCAAGTTTGAACAAACACCGACTCCAATTTTACTGAATATTACTGTTGATGGAACAAGTCATGATGCCGATTCAGAATTTGCTGTGACTTACAAAGGCTCTCTTGACGTAGAGTTTACTACCCTTACATATCCAGGCAAACAGGTCATGTATCAATCCAGAATGATTGGCCTAAACGATGACTGGTCGGATCCTACCTCAAACAGACAAGTTTCCTTTCTAGGATTTTCTGAAGGAGCATATCAGCTGGAAGTGCGGTCGCGGGAAATAGGTGCATTGTGGAGTGATGCGGTTATTTTACCATTTACAGTTCCAAAACCTTGGTTCAACACCTGGTGGGCTTATCTTATTTTCGCTACAGGTTCCATTGTAGCAATTACTGGTGTGGTACGCGTTTATAACTATAGCTTGATCCTTCAGAAGAAACGTTTTAGGAAGATCATAGAGGAAAGAACGCGACAAATCAACGAACAGAAAAATGAGATTATATCTCAGAAGAATCGCATTATCGAACAGAAAGAAGAGCTTCTTACTAAAACCGAATCCATTCATAAGTCGCAGCAAGCCCTTACAGAGGCAGATGTGAATTTTCTTCATTTGAAGGAAAAACAATTGAAGGATCAGGTTGAATTTCGAGACAAACAAATTACCACACAATCCCTCAATCTGGTTCAGAAAAATGAGGCTTTAAAGTCTGTAAAGGAAAAACTAGAAGAACTGGCCAAATCCCATCAGCGAATATCCGGTCAGGACATAAGGAAAGTTTTGAAACTGATTGATGAAAGCTTCAAGCATGACAAGGATTGGGAAGACTTCAAGCTTTATTTTGAGCAAATTTACACGGGATTTTATGCCAAGCTTAAAGTTAATTGCCCCTCATTGACAACACTTGAATTGAGGCACTGTGCTTTGATTCGATTAAATCTATCTGTTAACGAATGTGCCAGCATTCTCGGGATATCTCCAGACAGTGTGAAAGTGTCCAGATCACGCATTCGAAAGAAATTAGAACTTGATCAAGGACAAAACATGACTGATTTCATACTCTCCATCTAGAAAACGACTGAAAAAAGGTTAACAAAAGGTTAATCAGTCAAAAGAACATTCATTCTTATTCGGGTCTTTCAGAATAAATCTGTTAACCTTTTGTTAACCCCGCCCTCATTCCTAAAACCTTTCTTTAAGTACTTTAAAGGCCGTTTATAGACTGCCTTATAGTAGTTCTGACTACTTAAAATCACCAGCTACCTGATAACTAATTGTGGCGGGTTACTTCATTGATCAATACAGCAGACCGCTCAACTTGGGAGTCGGATATTGATAAAAGTGCAATAGACGCCCTGTTTAATACGAGCATTTTAGGAGATATCCAAAAAACACAATCAATCAATAAAAATATGTTAAGTATGAAGAAGAAATCTAGGTATTTGAACATTAAGCACCTCCTAAAATTGCAAATCGACCAGTTTATAGGTTGATCTGTTGAAGCTGACTCCTAAAATGTGGAGTCTTCCATATTCCCTTAGATATGTGGTGGCATTACCCACCTTATGAAGAATCAAATTGAAAAATGAATGAAGGTAGATAATTACAAGTTTATTGCTAAGCCTGGGCGTATGTCCTGGTTTAGGCTAATGATTGTTCTAAGTTTAGCTTGTGGAAGCTTTTTAGTTCAAGCGCAAGAGCGAACAGTTTCAGGAACTGTTTCGGATAGTGAAACAGGAGAATCCGTACCTGGAGTTACTGTGTTGATTAATGGTACGTCCAAAGGAACGATTACAGATATGGATGGGACTTATAAGATTAGCGTGGCTGATTCGGAAGTTCTCGTCTTTTCTTTCGTTGGATATGAATCCAAAGAAGTGCCAGTTGGCAACAAGACCACAATTGATGTTCAACTAAGGCTTTCTATTTCTGAACTAGATGAAATAGTGGTCGTTGGTTATGGCCAACAGCAAAAAGAAGATGTAACCGGTGTTGTTAGCACAGTGGATGCTGATGAGTTTAACAAAGGAGCCATCGTATCACCTCAAGAGTTACTAACTGGAAAAGTGGCTGGTGTACAGATCACATCGAATAGTGGAGAGCCAGGTGGTAAGTCAACCATCCGAATACGAGGCGGTACGTCGATTACTGCGGGAAATGAGCCGCTTTTTGTGATTGATGGAGTGCCAATTACGTCCGATGCTCATGACCCAGGCGGGATGAGTGGGGGCCGAAATCCACTAAATTTTTTAAACCCATCAGATATAGCAAACATTACCGTACTGAAAGATGCATCCGCTGCGGCCATCTACGGTTCCAGAGGAGCCAATGGCGTAGTGATTATTACTACAAAAACTGGTAAAAAAGGCGATAGAGCTACGGTCACATACGATGGCTATTTCTCAGTTGCTGAAATGGCAGGTGAGATCGACATGTTAAATGCTGAGGAATTCAGCAATGTAATAATTGCGAAGCATGCTGATAAAATTGGGCTGATAGGTGATTCCAATACCAACTGGTACAATCAAATCACACGTCGTGCACTTGGTCAAAATCACAATCTGGCGGTTGCCGGAGGGACTGAAAATTCTGGATACCGGGTGTCTGTAAACCATCAGGACATTGAAGGAATCATTAAAAACTCTTCTACACAGCGTACAGGTGTG
>JAMWZA010000149.1 GCA_024305105.1 Marinoscillum sp. | reverse complement strand
ACATTATAGAATAGTGGAATACCTACCACAAAACCGGTAGTCATCAAAGCCCATTGAATCCGTTTTTCACCAAATGTTTTCATCAATACATTGGTGATCTTCTGTGCTGCGCCGGTTTCAGCAACCAACTTACCCAGCATCGCTCCCAGTACAATGACGATCACTAAACCGCCAAGCATGCCTCCGATTCCCTTTTCAACAATTCCGGTTACTTCTCCAAGGGGTACGCCAAGCAGGATTCCGGTAAGAATGGAAACCACCACAAACGCCAGAAATGGATTAAGCTTGGCCCAGGTGATGAGCAATACCAGGATGAGGATGCACAAAAAAATGATAAAAAATGTCATAAGATCGTATGGTTTATTGTTTGGTGATGATAGCCGACCAGCCTCCTCCAGAGGCCATTTCTAGTGGCAGTTTGTCGGAAGAAGTGATATTGATTTTTTCGGTAGCATAATCTTCCGCATAGCGATCAGCATTGATGCCATCTTTGAAAATCTCCGCTGTATATGTGCCTTCCCCAAGGAAATCAAGATCCAGATCAAAAGTACGAGCCGTCCAATCGGTCATCCCTCCTACATACCATATGTCCCCTTTCCTTCTGGCCATTATGATGTAATCACTCACTTTACCGGCAAGCACCTTCGTTTCGTCCCAGGTGGTCGGGATTTTAGAAATAAAATCAACCGTCTCCTGCTCCTCATAGTATCTGGAAGGTGACTCGCACAGCATCTGTAGTGGTGCTTCGTAGACCACATACATCGCCACCTGATGTGCTCGTGTTCCCAAACTCATCGGACGCTCAAAGCTGATGGAATAATTAATTTCATGCTTATTGATCATGGCTCCTGGCGTGTAGTCAATCGGACCTGCGACCATTCGCGTGAATGGAATGGTCACGTTATGCTCTGGTGTGATGTCCGCACTCCATTTGTTGTTTTCACTGCCCTTCACTCCTTCGTAGTTAACCACATTGGGATACTTTCTTCGTAGACCTGATGGTTTGAATGCTCCATGAAAATCAACCAGTAACTCCAACTCAGCTGCTCTTTTAGCGATGCGTTCATAAGAGGCCACCATGTACTGGTCATTGCGCTGCATAAAGTCCACTTTAATGCCTACAGCACCCCAGCTTTTATACGTTTCCAGAATTTCATCCAGGTTATCGTCCAGTGGTTTCCATAGGACCCACAGAATAATGTCCACGCCCTTTTCTTGTCCGTAGCGAATGAGCTCAGGCACATCCATCTCCGGGTTGAAATCCAATATCTCTGTGGTACTTTTCGTCCATCCCTCATCGAGAATGACGTACGCTATGCCATTGGCCGCAGCAAAATCAATGTAGTACTTATAAGTAGCGGTGTTGAGACCTGACTTAAAATCTACTCCGTATAAATTATTGGCATTGTACCAATCCCAGGCCACTTTGCCGGGTTTGATCCAATTGGTGGCAATCACGGTAGGCTCAGCCATCAGGTAAGTCAGGTTACTTTCCACCAAATCACGATCATCTTCTGAAATAACGAATACCCGCCACGGAAATGCTTTGGCGTCCGAGAGCTCCGCAATGTAATCGGCCTTTTTTACCAACTTTTGATTTCGATCTGGTGCTCCCGGATCAGGTATTGCCTCCAAAACATACTTTGGAAATGTCGCCTGCAAGGTATCTCCAGCCGTTAAAAACATCCCAGGATAGTCGTGTAGAGCTGTTTCTGTGAAAAGTACATTCACTCCTTCTGTTTGAAACAATACAGGGAGACTGCAAAAATTATCACTAGTTAACTCAGCCAAATTCTTTTGTGGGTAAAGGCGTTCGTTGTGCGAATACATGGATTCTTCCTCGGGAAAAAAGGAAGTCGTTCCAGAAGGAAAATTCAGCTTCATTACTTCGTTTACCACTTGTCGTTTCTTTTTCGAATGATCAAAGAAACGATACCCCAAGCCATCATTAAACAACCTGAAAGCCAGCGAATAATCTCCTTTAAACTCCAATGTCAATTGGTTGTAATTTTCTTCAATCCGTGAGTCTTTATGCGGTACTGGCACATCTATATATCCTTTGGAGGATTCTCTACTATCGTTCTTAAGTTTTGGAGCTATGCCTAACAACCTACCAGACTGATGCATGGCTACTTCACAGGATGGAATCACCTCCTGATTGTCTAATGAAACCGACCAGGTAATTTTATCAGCAATAGTGACAGAAAGGGACAAGCGTTCGTCCGGAGACAAGAGCTTAAACTCCTGAGCTTTTAGGGCATAACCAATCAAAAGAAGGGCTAAGAAACCAATGAATTTATTCATCATGTTTGGGAAAGGGCTAAAAAATAAAAATCCAAGATAGTTTTTTGCCCCGCATTTACAAACCCGATAAGGTATGGCTTTTGCTTCCGATAGGGTCCTGATTTGTACACCAAACCCTCAATGATACATGGATATCGCCTCCTTTACTATTTCCTCCAATTCGATTTTACGAATATCCTCTTCTGGGTTGATATAGTAAACCTTAACACGCTTACGGCCTTCGGACATCAACGCGGTATGGTGCATTTTGTGCCCTTCTGTAAACCCAATGTACAGCTGACCAGTGACCGCATGGTGACCAAAGTAACACATCATCCGATCCATAAAACTAAAAAAGCCAGTATTGTACTTCCAGCCAATAACCACTCGATCATCCATCGCAAGGATGATATCTTTCAGGGCCAGCATACAACCCTTAAGTGGTTCTGGTTTTTCATCAAAAAAGGCATCAAGCGGTGACATCCATTCTTGTTTATATTTAACACAAATTAGTAAAAAGACTTGTTATAACAGTTATGAGGGAAACGATTTACATCAAAAACATGGTTTGTCCACGGTGTATTGTAGCAGTACGCAAGGTCTTTACTGATCAGCATGTAGCGGTGGATAGCGTTCAACTTGGTGAAGTTTTTGTCACAAAAAGTCCAGGTCTGGACACGCTGGAATTGATTCGTAATGACCTGGAAGCGCAGGGTTTTGAGTTGCTCAATCCCGGCAAATCTGCCATCATCTCCAAGATCAAATCAACGATCATCGAACAGATTCATTACAGCACCGAACAACTTACGGTAAATTTTTCCACCTTCCTTTCAGGTAAACTGAATCAGGACTACAGCTCGCTGAGCCGGTTGTTTTCATCGGTTGAGGGAGTAACTATTGAGAAGTTCATCACCTCTCAGAAAATAGAAAAAGTGAAAGAGTTATTGTTCTATGACGAGCTAACACTATCGCAGATAGCTTACCAGCTAGATTACAGCAGTGTAGCGCACCTTTCAGCTCAGTTTAAGAAAGAAACCGGAATGACTCCAACATCTTTCAAAAAACAGCAAACCAACAAGCGAAAAACACTGGACAACCTTTAGTTCATCCCGATGAGTTTTCGGGCGTTCAGGATTTGAACGACCACAGCCACCATTTCCTTTGTTGACAAACTGGCTGCATTCAGTGTTAAGTCAAAATCATCTTCATCAAATGGCTCGTCAATTAGGTGCTCTGTCCACAAGATTCGCTGTTTATCTATACTCAGTATCATCTCTTCAGCATCCGAAGGCCTCATGTGCATGTTTTTTGTCACCTGATCTATTCTATAGGAAAGAGGAGCCGTTAGTTTCAGATGTAGCGAATTGGGGATATGGTGCAACACGCTCTTTCCACCCCTGCCTACAAAAATGACATTCCCCCTATTTGCTGATTTCACCATCAGTTCCTTTATGGTTTTAATCATCTTTAAATCAGCAGCAGTATGCCGTACATTTGGACCTGCATTCCAATCTTCCCCCAAACCATGCTCCATCACTCTGTTCTCCACATCATACGCCTCCAGGTGAAGCCTTCTGGCTGTTTTGTCCATAATTAAATGACTTGCATAAGACCAGCGATGGCTTTTCCCTCGCTTCGCATTTTGATGATTAAGATAGTCAAGCAAGCGATCAACGAATGGTTGCTCGTCGCAACCGTAGCTTCTGGATAAAGTGATGACGGGCCCCGGTTCTTTTTGGGCCAATTGGTGTGGCACATTATTATTGGGGTATTCACGTAAGCTGCTTTTCATAAATAATCTTTGTTATGGATCCTGAAATAAAGTAAATACCTCTAGCGTCACCTGATCAAACTTGTCCAATAAAACGGGAGTGTTCAACCTTCATCAATAACAACTAATCGGTAAAGATCGTGCCAGGAGGAATCATATAATCACTCTCTATGATTGGTTACCACACAAATGTGACCCCAGAATCCATGATAACTTACCTGCTGGATCGTTATAAATAGTGATATTTAAGTTCCCAAAATCCTACTAAATGATATCCTTAAGAATCCATCCATTTTTTTGTTTAGTGCTCTGCATTATTTTGCTTGCCGGATGCAAACAAGACGCTAACCCTCAGTCTAAGTCTTCCCTCAAGCTATGGTACAAATCGCCTGCTCAATCCTGGGAGGAAGCGCTACCTATAGGGAATGGGCGAATTGGAGTAATGATTTATGGAGGTCCTGTAAACGAACACTTACAGCTGAATGACGACTCCTTGTGGCCGGGAGATCCAGAAGAATGGGATGATCCAGAAGGCCGGCCAGCCGATTTGCAAAAGATCCGTGAGCTGCTAATCAATGGCGAAAACCAGGAAGCGGACTCACTTTTTGTAGACAAGTTTTCCAATAAGTCTGTGGGCCGATCTCACCAGACGCTTGGCGATCTGAAAATTCGATGGGACCACACCAATGTCACCAATTACCGACGAGAGCTGGATCTTACCACAGCCGTAAGCCGGGTGAGTTACCAGGCAAATGGGCATCAGGTAGAAGAAGTGGTTTTTGCGTCCCATCCAGATCAGGCCATCGTGATGGAAGTAACAACAGATGCTCCTGCTGGACTAAATGGCACCTTTCAGCTTTCACGACCGATGGACGAGGGTCACCCAACTGCCAGTGTCAAGGCGATGGGTAACAATACGCTAGTCATGACCGGTGAGATCACTCAGTATGGCGGTGCATTTCGCTCTAAGCCGTTTCCTATCACCACCGGAGTGAAATTTGAGACGCGACTGAGCATAGACCAGGTTAATGGAGAGGTTATTTCGGATGGAGATCAACTGGTGGTGAATGGAGCGAAAACCCTTCGACTAGTTATTGTTTCTAACAGTGATTACTATTTTGATGACTACAAAAAACAAAATGAAAACGAACTGGAGCAGGTACAGCAAAAATCTACCGATGAACTGCTGTCAGCTCATATTAACGATTACAAAACCTATTATAACCGGGCAAGTCTGAATATTGCGAAAGCAGGTCCTGACACGCTCAGCACTCTGGAACGCCTAAATCAGGTGCGTGCTGGTGCTACAGATCTATGGCTGGAAACCGTCTTATTTCAATACGGTCGGTATTTGCTGATTTCGAGCTCACGACCGGGGACCAATCCTGCCAACCTCCAGGGACTTTGGAACCCTCATATCATGGCTCCATGGAATGGAGATTATCACCTCAACATTAATTTACAGATGAATTACTGGCTGGCTAATCTTACCAACCTGGATGAACTAAATGAGCCCCTTTTTGACTACATCGACCGGCTGGTAGCAAATGGACACGAGACAGCACGGACCAATTTTGGGATGCGAGGGTCATTTATCCCCCACGCTACTGACCTGTGGGCGCCGACCTGGCTCCGCGCTCCTACCGCCTACTGGGGATGCTCCGTGGGTGGCGGTGGCTGGCTGATGCAGCATTATTGGCAGCATGTACTGTTTACACAGGACACCTCCTTTTTAAAGGAACGAGCTTTTCCGGCCATGCACGAGGTGGCGCAGTTTTACTCCGACTGGCTCATCGAAGATCCGAGAGATGGCTACCTGGTGTCCGCTCCTTCCACTTCTCCAGAAAACCTCTTTGTCAAATCAGATGGTGCAGTGGCGGCCACCTGCATGGGAAGTGCTATGGATCAGCAGATCATCCATGAGGTTTTTTCCAACTACCTACAAGCCTGCAAGTGGCTGGGCGTGACCAACGAACTACAAGCTACTATCCAATCACAATTACCGAAACTACGACCGGGATTTGTGCTGGGAGATGATGGACGTATTCTGGAGTGGGACCGTTCGTATGAGGAGCATGAGCCGGGTCACCGTCACATGTCGCACCTGTATGAATTTCATCCCGGAACAGCTGTGAATAAAACGGACCAACCAGAGCTCTTCGAAGCGGTGCAGAAAACACTGGACTACCGACTGGCTCATGGTGGAGCCGGTACTGGATGGAGTCGCGCGTGGCTGATCAACCTGAGTGCACGCCTTGGAAATGGCGATATGGCTCACAAGCACATCAACTTGCTCTTTCAGAAATCCATGTACAACAACCTCTTTGATTCGCATCCACCGTTCCAAATAGATGGAAACTTTGGCTTTACGGCTGGAATATGTGAAATGCTGGTGCAGAGCCATGCCGGGTACATCGATTTGCTGCCTGCATTGCCAAAAGCCTACCCTTCGGGCAGTTTTACCGGACTGAAAGTTCGTGGCAACGGGGAAGTATCAGCTTTCTGGGAGAATGGTGACATAGCTTCTGCTTCACTGATTGCTAAAAGCGGCGGTACCTTTCGGATAAAAAACCCTGCTCCGGGATCTGATCCTCAGTTCTTCATTGGCAAACAAAAAAAGACACTCCCTGAAGAGAATGGGATCTATGAAGTGACACTGAACAAAGGAGAACTACTGGAAATGACCTTTTAGGAAAAGGAATCTAACAAACGGCTGGTCGTTCCATTGGAATGACCCAATTTTGAGGAATGAGCATTGCCCTATTCATAACCCGAAAGGATCCCCAACCGTGGCTAAAGCAGCTGAGGGAAGAGCTGCCTGAAGTGCCAATAGACCTCTACGATGAGGTAAGAGATCCGGAAGCAATAGAAATGGCCGTGTGCTGGAAGCCAGTACCTGATTCGCTAAGTGCTTTCCCCAATATTCGGTTTATTCAATCCATCGGTGCGGGTATTGAACACGTCACGAAGACGCAGCAGCTCACTAACGAAATGCGTCTGTCCCGGTTTATAGACGACAAGCTATCTCAGGACATTTATGAGTACGTGCTGGCGGGCATTATGAGTCACTTACGTCACCTGGGATCGGCAATCAATCAGCGGTCCTGGACTCCACAGCCCTATCGAACCCTTCAGGAAACCACCGTAACGGTATTGGGTCTGGGTGAGATTGGTGGACATGTGGCAAAGTCGCTGACCAAACTGGGCACGAAGGTTCAGGGCTGGTCGCGTACGCCTAAATCACTGGACGGTGTGCGATGCTTTGCCGGACCAGAACAGCTAAATGAAGCACTGACTGGAACTGATATTTTGGTGAACGTGCTGCCGCTAACTGACGAGACGCACGGCATTCTGAATGCTGATACACTCGGTCAACTGAATGCTGATGGTTATCTGATCAATGTAGGTCGCGGGCATCATCTGGTGGAAAAGGATTTATTAAAGCTTATTAAGGACAGAAAAATGTCTGGGGCACTGCTCGATGTGTTCCAAACGGAACCGCTTCCCGAAGCGCATGCGTTTTGGCACCGGCCAGAAATCACGGTCACTCCTCATGTGGCGGCCATCTCTGATCGGTCCAGGGCTGTAAACCTGATCGTAGAGAACTGGAAGCGATTCCAGAGCGGCAAGCCCCTACTCCATGAAGTAGCGCCAGGGCGAGGATATTAGTCCTGTTTTGTCAAGTTTGAAAAACCCGTTTGGTAGGCCGTGATTTAAAAGGTGTCAAACTGATTTTGCGCCTTTTCCATTCGGAATTACAGGCGAAAAAGGCGAAGTTGACAAAGTATGACCAGTTGGCTCTTATCCCTGTGGTGAGCTCCATGGATTGATTTTGTAATCGTCCATGTAGTTTTGCTTTTGGATGATCAGGACTTTTTCTTTTCCATTGTCACGAATGGGTGCAAACCCAAAATCATAGCAGAGGTAATAAGTCACCCCAGCTTTAGATTCAAAAATTCCTGAAAAGTAGCGATAATCATAGCCTCGTTCTTCCAATACAGTGCGACGAACAGTAGATTTTCCTTCTGGACAAAGATCCTTGAGAATGCGTCGGTTCTTTCTGATCTGGGCATTCACATTGGCCATGTAACGCTCATCCGCTCGCTTATGCCTGTTGTGATAAGCATTACGACACTGAGCATCGCAGAATTTTTGATCGAGCCTTCCAAAAAGGTGCTTCTCACAGTGAAGGCAAGTTCGTGCTGCATTGATATTTTGCTCAGGACTCATCAACTGCAATTAAATCATTAAATCGGATATTATCCATTTTATTAAATGCTTAGATACGTATATAAATGCTTAGACAAATAGCTATTATCTTCTTTTTCACCTATTTGCATCCATGAATCCAACCAGAGAACGACATATTACTCTAAAACACCTGGTTATTGGCCGTCAACGCATGATAGGAGTCAGATTTTACCCAGATAAAGTGATACAAGCTCTAATCAAAGAACTGCCAGAACCCAGATGGAGTAAAAAATACGGAATGGTAGTAATTCCTAATAGCAAAGAAAACCTCAATGCAATCTTCAGTAAATTCAAGGGTGTAGCATGGGTAAATTGTAATCATTTTTTCACTAATAAACCCGTTAATCAAGGCAATGACATACTATCTGTAGATAGCTATAGAAAACGTACTCCTACCAGCAACAGGAAATTTTGTCCAGAAGCTTTTTATCAAAAACTTGAAATCAGACGCTATTCTATGAATACTGCTCGTGCTTACATATTTCATTTTGAAAAATTCATCAATGATCATGTGAAGGACGACAATCTGATTGCGACAGGAGAAGATGAAATTCAGAACTATCTCTCTAAGTTAGTGAGGGAAGGCAGGTCTGAATCTTACTTAAAAATGGCTGTGAATGCTATTAAGTTTTACTACGAAGTAGTTTTAGAGATGCCCAATCGCTTCTATTCTATACAATTACCTAAGTCCGCAGAGACACTTCCTAAAGTCTTGGCAAAACAGGATGTCTTGAACATGATTCAACGAACTTCTAACGTGAAGCATAGATGTGTAATAGGTTTATTATACTCTGCAGGATTACGAAGGCAGGAGTTGATAGATCTAAAAATACAGGATATTGACAGCAATAGAATGACAATAACTGTAAGGCAGGGCAAAGGAAAAAAGGATCGCATTACGCTATTAAGTGAAGCACTCCTTAAAGACCTTAGAATTTATTATCAAGAGCACAAACCTAAGAACTACCTCTTCGAAGGGGAGAATGCCAGCCAATATTCAGCAACAAGTGTTAGAAAAGTTGTCTCAAAGGCAGCGCTAAAGGCTCATATTGTCCAACCAGTGACCCCTCATATGCTGAGGCATTCATTTGCGACCCACTTATTAGAAGCTGGTACAGATTTACGGTATGTACAAATACTTTTAGGGCATTCCAGCAGCAAAACAACTGAAATATATACCCATGTAGCAATTAAGGGATTTAATCAAATCAAAAATCCATTAGATTTACAATAAAGACATAATTAAGTTATGCGCACCATGGGTGCACATAACCTGTTTGTTATCTGTCAGCGGGAATCACATGAGCAAATTTCTTCTTCTAATAGCTATTATTACTCTGACAGCTGCATGCAGGTCAACCCAACTTCTTGAAGGAACTTACCATAACAACTGCGCAATAATTGGATTTTTCGGAACAACAATAAAGTTCAAGCCAGACTCAACATTTGATTATTGGTACGCTGGAGATTTGATGAGCGACCGAGCCATTGGAACATATTCGGTTAACGGTAGAACTCTTGAACTGAGCTTTATTGAAGAACCTCATGAAGAAATGATCGGATCGTATACTTTGACTGATTCACTGGGAAATGTTGATACAGTCTACTATGACATGAACATCAACTATGCCGAATCTTCAAGACCAACTTACTTTAAGATTTCAGGAAAGAAACTTTATCGGATGAACGAAGAAGGAAAAACTTTCAAGCGTGAACAATGCTACAGTCGAACAAAAAGATTTTTGTTTTGGGGAGACACCTATCTAACTCGAAGAAAATATTATCTAAAGAAAGCTGAAGCCGACAGATAACAATGTGTATGGACGCATGTGCGAACTTAGCAATTAGCCAGTTTCGGTGGAACTCGACCGTGAATCTGCTGCTGAAGAAACTGCTCTGCTTTCTGCAAAGCTCAGTTCGCAGGAGTTTTTTATCTTCTGAACGCACTGCCACTTGGATGCTTTGGGAGCACCGGCAGATTCACTATTTTAGTGCTAATAGCCAGTGGGGCGCACACAGCGCCATACACGGGCGTTGGGGGTAATCAGGACTGCATGACGGACACATCGAACGAACACGAAAAGATAGTTTTCAAATATCACAGCAACGTACTTGACGAACTAACGGTCGAGACAATGTGGGCGCAGAAGATTGACCCTGCCAACGGCATCTATAAATTAGACAGCATTCCATTTTATGGACCTCTAATTGCAACTGATGACGAATTTTTCGCAGAGTTTGACGAACAGGAACAGCAGTTGACTTACAGGCGAACAACCAAACATTCTGGTAACTCTATCGTCCAAGTCATAATGACAACTGATGAAATGGATAAGCAAGTTATTCGTGACGAACTCAAGGAACACAACTGCCTATCAGAGGGTCTGAACAAGAAATTCTTCTCAGTGGAAATCCTTAAATCCACAGATTACAGAACCATCAAACAACTTCTAACCAAGTACGAACAACAAGATGTTTTGGAATTTGCAGAACCTTGTCTGTCGGAGAAACACCAGGACGACATAACGGAGAAATAGACTACCCCCAACAAAATGTATAAGGCATGTGCTTGAGTGCTTTCTACAAGCTGTATCTGGACTTGACCGTTTCGTCTGCCACCGAGATAGTTTTGTGCTATTTGGAGACTTCATTTCGCGGGATTTTTTCACTTCAGAACGCACTGCTTTCTACCAACTTTGGATGCACCGGCAGACTTCACTATTTTAGTGCTGTCCACAAAGTGAGAGCACACAGCCTCATACATGGACGTTAGCATTAATTTACCTCTAACCGCAGCCTTATCTCAAATTAAAAATTTATATTGTTAATGCTTCAATTTCACTGAATAAACGTAAACAACCAATCCTTATGAAAAAGAACATAATAATCGGGATCCTTATAGTTTTTAATCTAGTATCAATTATATATGCTGTACAAAAATCATCCGAATCGAAAAGATTGAAAGAAACTACAGAGAAATTGATACTTGAATCTGAAGAGATTAAAAGAAATCAGGAGAAATCGTTACAAATAACAAGTGAATTCATGCAAAAAGCACAGAATAAGCTGAAGGAGCAAAAAGACTTGAACGAGAAACTTTCAGAAGACAAATAGAAGAAAATGCTAACAAAATATAAAACCCATTTGCTCCGTGCCTTGTAGCAAAGTCAGCAGTAACCTGCCAGCAATTTATGCTTCCACTTTGTGGCAGCAGCATCAACGGGCGGACGATTCATTGTAGGTTTTATCAGCTTTTAAAGTAATTCAGTCAAAGCAGGTTTCTGCTATCATCGGGCGGACTTTTGTTTACCGACTCTGGTTGTTACCTACCTTGCTGGACGACATCACTTTAATCTGGCAGAGTGCTTTAGTGGAAACCGCATAAATTGCTTAGTTTAGCTTTTCATAGCCAGTATAGGCAAACGGGTTTTATACTGGCGTTATGTACCAGTACGCTCCATGAAACAGAGTCTCATCATATTGACCTTTTTAATTTCCATTTCGGCAACTGCTGAACCTTGGGACAAGCTGGTGAACGAACTAACCGACTCACGAACACTTACAGAACTCAAAGAATCCAAGTCCGATTTTTATTCACGTCATGACCGAACACCACTAACAAGAAACCTTGATTTTGGATATGAACACACGGTATGGGAATTTGACTTTGTACACGGTAATTATTCAACCGATTTTAAAATTTCAGTTATTTCGATGAACGACAGTATAGTTTTCGGCAGACTTGAAAGGCTTCATTGGAGAGGACGAACGGAGGAATCAATTGAATTTTCAACTATCGAAAAGGAGCTTGAAAACTTAGTAAGCCAACACAATTCATTCTTTTCAACCAACTATGAAATTGACGAATTTATTAGCGAACTGTCAGAGGAATACTACTACTCACTTGGTTGTGGAGAGACTGGAAGCGAACGACCAAAGGAAGCGGACAAAATGTTGAAATGGACCAAAATTGAGAACATCAACAAACTAACCAAATGGCTTTGTTCTCCGAACTATGAACTTCAAGCCTATGCAATTGACGGCTTAACTCGTATAGAAGAGGCGGGTAACTCTTTACCAGATCATGTTTTAACACTCATCGAACATCTACGAACACGCAATAGCGTTGTTATCAACTGTTCTGGCTGTTTGATGGGACTTGAAACTCCTATCAACTCCTTGTTATTCGAATACCGCAACAAGAAATAACCGGTACATAACATTCTGTCATAAATCATGGCTGTTAGCAGGTTATTGTTCCTTTTGCTCTTTGTAGATAGCCCGGCAATCCGCAGGATTGCCTTATTGGTGAATATTAATTTAATAAGCCAATCCTGCGGATTGCCTCGGTAGTTCACGCAAATTTTTATACTTTTAATCAGCCACGAATTTATACAGTGGCGTTATACTCCATTGCACCAACATGAAAGATATCTGTTACTTACTGATTTTTGTAATTACGATAGGTTCTTCTAGCTGCTCCAAAACACAAGAAAAAAGCAAAAACACAGAGGAAGCGGAAGCATTGATTGAACTTGACACGACAACTGTTGAAACCGAATCTCAATTAGTAGAAACCGTAGTTGAAACTCAGGAAGAAAGTTCATCAGTAATCTTTGAACAAACCTTTGACAGCTTAAGATTTACAATTGAGGAAAAGGATCTTGATTTGTTAGTTAGAGCTTATGATTCACTTGATACTCTGATTGACGAATTAAGCATCAAACACCCTTACTATATGAACTCCTTATTTGGGAACACAAGTTTCGAAATCATTCAGAAGCTTGAATCTAGTGTCCACTTAATGTTTTACAGTCAATACGGAGGAGATGGCGAACACACCAGAGAAACGGCAAAGATTATCTTTTTCGACATGTCTGAACTAGAGTTAAAAGATGAGATTGTGATTTTTGAACCGGATATATCAACTTACGAGGGTAGGGCTTCAATTACAGGTTATTATATTATTTCACTCTGTGATGTATGCGATGGTTGGGGAGTTGCAGATGAAGAAGATGTCTTCAAGATACCTATGAACATCGAAATCGCAGAAGATGTGAAATACTATGCAATTATGAATGGTGAAGAAAGAGATTTCGTAATAAAGGATTTTGAAACAAAAGTCCAACGTAAAATTGACTATCATCTTTCCAAAAATGACTCATCAATATTTCGTTTAACTGACCAAGCAAAAACCGAATTTTATAGACTTGTAAACAAATAGATCAAGGAGTATAACAGTTGCTAAAGTTGCATATGCCAACGTGCTTCTAGCCTACTTCTGTGTAATCCGACCGCCAATCTGCGCCTTCTGCAAATAACTGTTTCTTTCTGAGAGTTCTGTGGTTCTGGTATTTTTCTTTCTTGACGCAGTGGGTTTTTATACAGTTGTGCGTGTGGCGCAGATCAGCTATTTTAGTTCTTCGTCAGCAAAGTGTGGGCATACGCACTTTAGCTTGGCGATATCTATGGTAAAATCAACCCATTCCGACTTTTTTTAGTACAATTCTATCCTG
>JAMWZA010000148.1 GCA_024305105.1 Marinoscillum sp. | reverse complement strand
GCTTAAAATCTCCGCCTGTATCTTCCACTAATTCGGAAAGACAGTTGAGGTGACCGCCAGCTCCGTGATCATGAATGGAAACGATCGGATTATCATCCAGCTCAGCCATGGCTCTGACGGCATTGCATACTCTTTTCTGCATTTCCGGATTGGAACGCTGAACCGCATTAAGCTCGATTTTGGTGTCGAATGCTCCGGTATCTACTGAGGAAACGGCGCTTCCACCCATTCCGATGCGGTAGTTGTCTCCACCAAGGATAACGACGGTCTGGTCTTTTTGTACTTTCTTTTTGAGGCCATCTTTGAGTTTGGCAAACCCGACACCTCCGGCAAGCATGATCACTTTATCAAAAGCAATTGTCTCTTCTGCTTCTTCGTGTTCAAATGTCAGGACACTACCACAGATGAGCGGTTGCCCGAATTTGTTGCCGTAATCACTCGCTCCGTTAGACGCTTTGATGAGAATCTCTTTAGGGCTCTGGTACAACCATTTTCTAGGTTTGATCTGCTCTTCCCATGACCTGCCCTCTTCGAGTCTTGAATAAGAAGTCATGTAGACCGCTGTTCCTGCGAGTGGAAAGCTTCCAATTCCGCCGGCCATACGATCTCTGATTTCTCCTCCAGAACCCGTTGCGGCACCATTGAAAGGCTCTACCGTAGTTGGGAAGTTGTGTGTCTCTGCTTTTAAGGATATGATGGATTCATAATCCTTTACCTCAAAATAATCCGGTTTGTCCTGGGTTTTCGGAGCAAACTGCTCCACTACTGGACCTTTGACAAAAGCCACATTGTCACTGTAGGCAGAAACAATATGGTTTGGGTTGTCTTTTGATGTTTTCTTAATCCATTGGAATAATGTCAATGGCTGCTCATCTCCGTCAATGATGAATTGTCCATTAAAGATCTTGTGTCGGCAGTGCTCGGAGTTGATTTGGGAGAAACCGAAGACCTCTGAATCTGTGAGGCTCCTGCCGATTTCTTCTGATACTTCTTTCAGGAAGGTGATTTCTTCTTCACTTAACGCAAGGCCTTGAGTCTCATTATACGCTTCCAGATCTTCGATGTATTGGATAGGCTCCGGCTCTATATTGAGTGTGAAAATGTCCTGATCAATACCGGAATATTTTTGCTGAAGCATGGGATCAAACAGCTGACCTCTTTCTGTTTCAAAAACCTCGATACGATCGAGTCCTGCTATGCCTGCATTTTGAGTGATCTCAACGGCATTGGTACTCCATGGTGTGATCATTTCTTTTCTAGGCCCAACGAAAGTTCCTTCAAGTTTTTTTTGATCAAGTAAAGAAGCACCTGAAAAGAGCCAGGAGAGTTTTTCTTGTGTTTCAGAGGTAATCTCAGACTTGCTGCCTACTACGAAAAATGAGTCAGCTGATTTTTGAAAGATGTATATCATTTACGAGGACTTGCTTTGTAACCGCAAAAATAGAAGAATATATCAAAGATTGTCCTCCTTGAGTAAAGAAGGAATCAAGGTTTTTGCCCCATCGATTAACTGATGATGCTTTAATGGTAGAATGTGATACTGAATTGAAGTAATCATTTTCGTTTTTGACTTGATTTCAGCAACCGGAATAATATGATCTCTACTTCCAAGTACCACGTGAAATGGGGTCTTGAGAGCGTTCACTTTTTTAGCAATAGAACTTAGGTTGGGCTGCAATGGCTTGAAATAAGTCCACGAACGGTAAACACGCTTTCTGTTTTCCTTATGAGATAGCTCCTTTTTGGCAAAGCGTACGATTTGAGAAGTGGCAAGTCCAAGGTTTTCAACCATCTCCAATAAGCTATCGAATTTGGAAGGGTGGAGCATTAAATATTTGAAAACAGGATTCCCCAATGTGCTTGTGGCTACTTGAAACCAGATGCTTTTATAAATGCCATCAGGAGCGACAAGAATTATTTGATTAATTTTTTCACTAAATAAATCATAGGTAGTTAAAGCAAATCGCCCACCTAAGCTGAAGGCCGCAATGCCAAAATGATCTATATCTTCCCGCTGCAGAAAGACCTTAAAATATTCCTCCCATTCCTTCGGATAAATGGATTTATTTGGAAATAGGCTTTTCCCGTGGAAGATTAAATCAAAATTATATATGGTGTAGAAAGAATTTACAGAAGAAATCCATGTTATTAAATTCTTATTGTTTTGACCAAAACCATGAAATATTATCAGAATTTCCTTACCAGATCCATGTTTTTCATAATGAAGTTGTCTTTCCATTAACTATTATTGGTTTTGTTGGTTGATGATAAAACGATTCAAAAAAATCTCAATTAAGCATAACCTTCTGAAAAGTCTCACGTAGAAACTCAGGAAACTTTAGGAATAACAAAAGTTTCCAACGTACTTTTGCGACGAAATAACAACCAAAGCTACAAACTTGGACGAACTGAAAGATAAGATAATAGAAGGAGCTCAAACACTATTCATTCAATATGGAATTCGTTCTGTATCGATGGATGATGTAGCACGTGCTTTGTCTATGTCTAAAAAGACTCTTTATCAGCATTTTAGCAACAAGAATGAACTTGTGACCAATGCGGTAGAAGATTACATGAAAGGGGAGATGGCTGAGTTTTCGGAAATCCAGAAAATATCCAATAATGCCATAGAGGAATTGTTTAACCTGTCCAAATGCATGCGAGAGCATGTATTTAAGATCAATCCATCCATGCTCTATGATTTACAGAAATATCATGCCGAAGCATGGGCGATTTTTCAACGATTCAAAAACCGATTTTTGAAAGATCAATTAATGGATAACATGAACAATGGCATAGCGGAGGGATACTACCGAAAGGACATTGATCCACGAGTTATTGCTATTCTACGGCTAGAAACAGTTCAACTTCCTTTCAACGATCAAATATTCCCGAGGACAGAGTTCAATTTTCTGGAAGTCCAAATGCAACTATTTGATCACTTTGTTTACGGAATACTGTCTGATAAAGGCAAAGAACTTTACACTGAATATCAATCAAAAGCGACCAATTCATGAGGAGCTATGACCTTATGAAATCTGATCACAATCAATCTTTACACATGAAAGTAAAACTAACCTTATTACTACTAATGACTGCTACCTGGCTGAGTGCTCAAGAGAGCGGAGGGAGTCAGGAGTTTACATTGCAGCAATGCATCGACTATGCGTTGGAAAACAATGTAAATGCCAAAAATGCCAAATTAGATGAGGAGATTGCTAAAGCAAAGGTGAAAGAAACCGTGGGTATTGGACTGCCGCAAGTTTCAGGAACAGTTACCGCTCAGCAAAGTCCGACTCAGCAGCGGTTCTTCACACAATACACGGCCGGTGGCCAGTCTTTTTTTATCGATGATGCTACTGCGGCACAACTTGGTATGGAAGATGGCGATGTAGCTGCTTTGGAAAACATCTTTGCATTGAAAGGAAACGGAGATGCAAATCTTAGCATCAACCAAATCATCTTCAATGGATCTTACATTGTAGGGCTGCAGGCATCTAAGGCTTACAAAGACCTGGCTGTGAAGCAGGCCAACCAAACGAAAGAAGATGTGATGCTTCAGGTTTCTAAAGCCTTCTACAACCTGCTTATTGTAGAAGAGCGGTTAGATCTTGTTAGTTCTAACATGAGGCGATTGGATACGCTTTTTAGAAATACTCAAGCGATGCTTGAAAGTGGTTTTGCGGAGCAGATTGATGTGGACCGAATCAGGGTTTCATTAAACAACCTCAAAGTCGGCGAGCAGGATCTGAAAAACATGAAAGACATTTCAGTCAAGCTTTTGAAGTTTCAGATGAACTACCCTTTTCATAAAGTGCTGATCCTAAATGGCGAATTGGAAGATGTAGCGTTGACGGAGGTAGAGCTTCCGAGTGAGGAAATGGAATATGAAGAGCGTCCAGATTATCAGGTGATGCTGGTCAATAAGGAGTTGCAGCAATTAAATATCAAGAATAAATATGCGGAAGCAATACCAAGTATTTCAGCTTTTGCAAGCCTTGGTTACAATACTCAATCGCCAGATTTTGGGGGAATATTCAGTACCAATGCATCCTTCGAAGGCAATGATCGAATAGGCCCAGATAAATGGTATGGCTATTCTGCAATCGGATTGCGGTTAAATTGGAACTTGTTCACAGGACTACAACGAAACTTCCAAATTCAGCAGGAAAAACTCAGCTTATTGAAAATAGAAAATGGTCTCGAAGCAATGGAGCAATCCATTGATATGGAAATTCAGCGCTCAAAAGCGGATCTTGAAAATGCCATCAACAAGCTTGAGGTACAACAGGAGTCAATGGATCTGGCATCAAACATCTACAATATCACCCAAATCAAATATGAAGAGGGAGTCGGATCCAATCTGGAAGTGGTAGAGGCAGACAATGACTTGAAAGAAGCCCAGACCAATTATTACAGTGCGCTATATGATGCCATCATCGCACAATTAGAATTAAAAAAAGCAATAGGAACACTCTATAACCAACAATAGATCATGAGAAAGATCAATCAAACCGTACTAATACTTACTGTAGTTGCCACGCTGACTTATGCTTGTGGTGGATCAGAGGCAGCAGGAGATAAGATGACTCAGCTGAAGGAACTGAAAGAACAGCAAAAAGAAATCGATGGGCAGATAAAGGCACTTGAGAAGGAGCTAGAAGCCTCAGGCGCTCTGAAAAAGGACGTAAACGAAGTGTTGGTTACAGCCATCAACCTGAAGCCTACCAAATTTACTCATGAGATTGAGGTAAGAGGCGGAGTAGAGTCTAGAAAAGACGTGGTTCTGTCAGCTGAGTCCATGGGGCGAATCAGTGTGATAAATGTCAATGAAGGACAGTCGGTTTCTAAAGGGCAGCTTTTGTTGCAGTTAGATGGTGAGATTATCCGAAATAACATCAATGAGGTGGAGACACAGTTGGAATTAGCCGTCACCATGTATGAGCGCCAGGAGAAACTCTGGAAGCAAAACATAGGCACTGAAGTACAATACTTACAAGCCAAGAATAATAAGGAATCTTTGGAAAGCCGATTGGCTACACTCAAGGCTCAGTACAGACAGAGCAATGTGTACGCACCTTTTTCAGGGGTTATTGACAATGTTATTGCACGAGTAGGCCAAATGGCTCAGCCAGGTATGCCGTTACTTAGAATTGTCAATCAGGCAGACATGCACATCACAGCGGCTGTTTCCGAAGCTTTCCTTGGAAAATTTAAAGAGGGCCAGATGGCTGATGTTTACTTTCCTACTCAGGACAAGACCATTGCTACGAAAATATCGAATGTTGGACGTGTTATCGAAAACGATAACCGAACCTTCGAAATTGAATTGTCTCTACCAAATGTAGACTTTGAAGTGAAGCCAAATCAGGTGGTTGTGGTTGAGTTGGTAGATTATGTGAATGAAAATGCTTTCGTGGTGCCAACCAAGATCATTCAAACGGATAGCAAGGGGAGTTACTTGTATGAAATTGTCACAACAGATGGCGCGAAAAAGGCACGTAAGATTTATGTGACCGTTGGAAAGTCATACAAATTGAAAACGGAGATCGTAAAAGGTTTGAAGAGTGGACAAACCATAGCCAATGAAGGCTACAGAGACTTATCGCAAGATGTGTTAGTTTCTATTAAATAAGTGTTTCACCAGAACGACTTTACACATGTCTGAAGACAATCAAAATATGAATACCAATAAGCAGTTTGGGTTGACAACCTTATCGCTCAAGAACAAGACGACTGTTTATATACTGACTCTTTTGGTGGTGGGAATGGGTTTAAACACCTATCTGACTTTGCCAAAAGAGAGTTTTCCTGAGGTTTCTCAACCAATCGTATATGTTGGGACGCCACACCCGGGAAACTCTCCAGTGGATATGGAAAACCTGGTCACCAGGCCATTAGAACAAGAGATCAATTCCATCGCTGAGGTTGATAATATTAAGTCGACTTCTGTGCAGGATTATTCCACGATTATCGTAGAGTTTACTTCTTCTACTGACATTGAGGATGCGCTTACCAAAGTGAAAGATGCAGTGGATCGTGCAAAACCGGATTTACCGGAATTGCAGACAGATCCCAACGTGTTTGAAATGGACTTTTCAGAGTTTCCAATTCTGAATATCAACCTTTCTGGTAACTATACCATGGAGGAGCTCAATGAGTATGCGGAGTACCTTGAGGAGGAAATTGAAAAGGTCAAAGAAATCTCGAAAGTAGAGATTCGTGGGATCAACGAAAAGGAGCTGAAGGTCAATGTGAATCCATACCAAATGGAAGCACGTGAGGTAAACTTTAGCGATATTGAGAACGCCATTCGATCGGAGAATATCACACTTTCAGGAGGTAGTATCACACAAGGTGATGTGAAACGTTCGGTACGTGTGGTCGGAGAGTTTGAATCTCCGGAGGAAGTACTGGATATTGTCGTTAAAAGTGAGAATGGCAATATCGTTTATTTGCGTGATATTGGAGAGGTTGATTTCGACTACAAAGATGCTCAGGACTATGCCAGGCTTAGAGGAAATCCTGTAGTGATGATTGATGTAGTGAAGCGTAGTGGTGAAAACTTACTTAGTGCCACGGAAAAGATCAATGTCATTTTAGATGACGCCAAGGAGAACTACTTTCCAAAAGACCTGATTGTAACGAAAACCAATGATCAATCGGAGCAGACTCGTGAGCTGGTAAGCTCACTGGAGAACAACATTATATCCGGGGTAATTCTGGTGGTCCTGGTGTTGCTTTTCTTCCTGGGTTCTAGAAATGCGTTGTTCGTAGGAGTGGCCATTCCACTATCCATGTTCATGTCGTTTATGATTCTGGGAATGTTTGGAATTTCCATCAATATGATGGTGCTATTCTCTCTGATCATGGCGTTGGGTATGCTGGTTGATAATGGAATTGTGGTAGTGGAGAATGTGTACCGACTCATGGAAGAAGGATACAGCAACTTCGAAGCGACTAAACGTGGAGTAGGTGAAGTTGCCTGGCCGATCATCGCGTCGACGGCTACTACGTTGGCAGCATTTTTACCATTGGCGTTCTGGCCAGGCATGATGGGTGAGTTTATGAAGTTTTTGCCGATCACATTGATTGTAACCCTCGGGTCATCATTGTTTGTGGCGTTGGTTATCAATCCAGTGTTGATCGCCTCATTCATGAAGATTGACACCGGTGAAATCAATAAAAGACGCCTGATGATCATAGTCGGTATTGGAGCGGCTATAGGCTTGCTATTGGTAGTACTAGGTATCAAAGTGCTTGGTAATTTACTTTTAATTGCAGCTATTATCACTGTGCTGAATGTGTATGTACTTACTCCAGCTTCCAATTCGTTTCAGAAATCGTTCTTGCCGTGGCTGGAAGGAATTTATAAGTCTACACTCAACTTTGCGTTAGCTGGATGGAAGCCTGTATTGTTCTTCTGGGGCACGGTACTCTTATTTGTTTTTTCAATAGGTCTGATGTTTGTGGTTCCTCCGGAAGTGGAATACTTCCCAAAGACGGATCCAAAATACATCAACGTGTTTATTGAATTTCCGGTAGGAAGTGATATTGAGCGCACGGATGACTTTACTGAAGAAGTTGAGCAAATTGTTTTTAAAACTGTGGAGCCTTACGAAGCGATCGTTGAGTCAGTTATTGCCAACGTAGGTCAGGGGACCTCAGATCCTAATGACCCATCTGCTTTTGGTCAGCAGGATACTCCTAATAAAGCGCGAATAACGGTCAACTTTAAAGAGTTTAAATATCGAAATGGAATAGATACGAAGGTTATATTATCTGAGGTGAGAGATGCGATTGGTGGTTATCCGGGAGTAACTATTACAGTCGATCAAAATTCAGATGGGCCACCAGCAGGCAAACCGATTAGTATAGAGGTTACTGGAGATAAGTTCACTCAGCTGATCGATGTATCAGAAGACATTAAGCGAACCATTAACGAATCTGGAATAGAAGGTATCGAGAAGTTGAAGATGGACCTGGAAACAGGTAAGCCAGAGCTGATTGTAAATATTGACAGAGAGAAGGCAAGAAGATTCGGCTTGTCAACCAATTCCATTGCGATGGAGATTCGAACTGCATTATTCGGTAAAGAAATATCTACCTATAAACAAGGAGAGGATGATTACGAAGTTCAGCTACGAATGATGGAGAAATACCGTAACGATCCAGATGCATTAATGAATAAGAGTATCGTGTTTAGAGATCAATCCTCTGGTCGAATCAAAAGCGTGCCTATATCATCGGTAGCTTCTACAGAGTTAAGCTCTACCTACGGATCAGTCAAACGTAAAGACCTAAATCGTGTGATTACGATTAGTTCCAACGTGGAGGCGGGGTTTAATGCGACCAATATCAATAATGAGATCAAAGAACTTCTTGCAGACTATGAATTGCCAGATGGGTACGAATACAAGTTTGGTGGCGAGCAGGAGAAGCAAGCTGAAGAAATGGCTTTCTTGAGTACAGCTCTGGGAATTGCGGTCAGCATGATCTTCTTGATCATCGTCGCACAGTTCAACAAAGTGACTACCCCATTCATCATTATGATGTCGGTACTTTTAAGTACTATTGGTGTGTTTCTGGGACTGGTTGTATTCCAGATGAATTTCGTTGTGATTATGACCATGATCGGGATTATTTCCCTTGCGGGAATTGTGGTGAACAATGCTATTGTACTTATAGATTTTATTGAGTTAAGTAGAGAGCGACGTAGGCAGGAGATGGGCGTGGACAAACTGCCATTTGATGAGATCGTCAAATCCATCGCTGACGCTGGAACAACCCGTTTACGACCAGTTATACTTACGGCAATTACAACAGTTCTTGGTTTGATTCCATTGGCATTGGGTATCAATATTGATTTCATTCAATTCTTGAGTACCTACGATGCTGGTTTCTATTATGGAGGTGATAATGTTGCCTTCTGGGGACCTATGTCCTGGACCATTATTTTCGGACTGACCTTTGCGACATTCCTGACCTTGGTAATTGTACCGGTGATGTACTTGTTCTTTGCCAAGATCAATAGAAAACTGGGAATTAGTTAAATAATAAAGAGGTTGTCTCAAAAGGTGTCATTTCGACCTGTCTGCCGTCAAGGCAGGCTTTGGAGAAATCTACCTTAAAATTTATAACATTTTGATAATCAAATAAATAAGACTTCTCGTTACCTCGAAATGACAAATAGAAGTAGCTTTTGAGACAATCTTTATTCTTTTTAATATGAGCAGAATTTACTTCCTGGCATTTGCGGCAGTCCTGTACGTGGCTTTTGACTTCTACATATATCAAGCTGTACGAGTTGTTATTAGTGACTATTCCCCAATCACCAAAAGAGGGCTCACAACACTTTATTTCGGAGTTTCAGCTGTCTTGTTTGTGGGAGTTTTGATGTACAATCAATTAGACCCTAAGCAGTTTGCTAACTTAAGACTGTTCATTACAACGGCATTCTTCATTACGCTGATTGGAAAGCTTATTGCTTCAGTGTTTGTATTGGTAGACGATGGAAGACGATTAGTTTCATGGCTGTCGACCTTTTTGCCTTCTAAGCCAGAGGAAGCTCCTGACATATCGAGATCTGAGTTTCTTTCCAAGTCTGCCCTAATCGCAGGAACAGTTCCGATAGCAGTATTTAGCTTCGGTATTATTTCTGGGGCGCATGATTATCGAGTAAGGAAGCGCGTTATTAATTCTCCAAATGTGCCAAAGGCCTTTGATGGCATCCGACTGGCACAAATTTCAGATATTCATACTGGAAGTTTTTTTAATAAGACAGCCGTGGCGGGTGGTGTGGATATGCTCAATGCACAGAAGCCTGACCTTGTATTTTTTACGGGTGATTTGGTCAACAATCAGAGTGATGAAGCAAAACCGTATCTGGATATTTTCAGCAAAGTAACAGCTCCATTAGGCGTGTACTCGACCATGGGAAATCACGACTATGGCGATTATAGAAGTTGGTCTAGTCCTGAGGCTAAACAAGCAGATATTAAGCAGCTGCACGACATGCACCGATACATGGGTTGGGATATTCTCTTGAATGAAAACCGAATCGTTACACAAAGCGGTGAAAATTTGGCCATTCTCGGCTTGGAAAACTGGGGAGCTGGCCGATTCTCTAAATATGGTGATTTGGCTAAAACTTACAAAGGCACAGAAGAAGTACCTTTTAAAATACTATTGTCTCATGATCCAAGTCATTGGGAGGCGCAGGTTCTTCCTGACTTTCCTGATATAAATCTACAGCTGGCTGGACATACACATGGTATGCAGTTTGGAATCGAAATAGGAGACTTTAGATGGAGTCCTTCCAAATGGGTATATAAGCAATGGGCGGATATGTACCAGGCAGGAGACCAGTACCTGTATGTGAATAGGGGATATGGCTTTCTAGGATACCCAGGAAGGGTAGGGATCCTGCCGGAGATTACCATTATCGAATTGAAAAACTCCTGATTTCCAGTTGCTTATAAATTCTGGAGATTTCTGCATCAATATCTCAGAGACTCCTCAGGGATCGTCTTATTGAAATGCTTCAGCTTATACCTCTCCTAAAGTGGGATGTATACATTATTTGATTAATTTCGATCTTATCACTTTACTCCAAAAGAATGATCGGCAGATATTTCCAAAAAGCTAAAAAGTTTATTGAAGAAGATCTTTGGAAGATAAAACTAAAGAATCTTCCAAAGCGGAAAGCATGGCTCTATCGACAAATCCGTATTTGGGTTATTACCATTTCTGAGTTCAATAAAGACAAGTGTGCTGAAAAGGCATCTGCGCTCACTTACTTCTCATTGATATCATTCGTCCCTGTCCTTGCCATGGCCTTCGGCATTGCCAAGAGTTTTGGGTTGAAGAATTATCTGGAGCGTGAGATGGACAATTACCTAAGTGGTCAGCAGGATATTCTCAAATACGTCAAGGACTTTTCCGATAACATGCTGGAAACTTCCAATGGCGGAGTGATTACCGGAATTAGTGCAGTGTTTTTGGTTTATGCGGTCGTTCGATTGCTGAACAATATAGAGGTAGCTTTCAATGATATATGGAATACAAAGAATGGACGAACGCTCAAGCGTAAAGTGACGGATTACATGAGTGTCATTTTTCTCGGACCCCTAATCATTATCTTGTCGAGTTCAGCTACAGTCTTTATTACTACGAGTATAGAATCGTTAACAGATTCCATCAGTTTGATTGGCTTCTTTAAGCCGGTGATTATGTTCTTGATTCGTTTGATTCCATATACCTTGATTTGGTTTTTGTTGTTCTTACTTTATCTCGTTTTCCCCAATACCCAGGTGAAGCTGAGACCTGCTATAATCGCGGGAATTCTCGCAGGAACCGTATATCAATTAACTCAGTTTGCGTGGGTGGAAGGTCAGGTCTACTTGTCCAGATATAGTGTGATTTATGGAACTTTCGCAGCACTGCCATTATTCTTAATCTGGCTTCAGCTAAGCTGGACCATACTTTTGTTTGGAGCGGAGTTTGCCTTTGCTGTGCAGAGTGTTGGCACATGGGCATATGATAATGAGAAACTTTCAATGAACCTCAAAGCCAAGCGTAAGCTGACATTGTTGGTGACCAGGACAGTCACCAAGCATTTTCAAGCGACCGATGACGCGATATCCTTTGAAGAGCTCTGCGAAAAACTTGAAGTTCCGCGACGATTCATCCGGGAAATTCTTGAGGACCTACTTCAGGTAAAATTAATACGAAGGATCAGCTCGGATAATGATGAGGAGCTCTTTCAGCCAGGGATGGACATTCATAAATTGGATGTGTTTACGGTCTATTCTCGTTTGGAACAGCTTGGTATGAATAACTTGCCACAGACACACTTAAATGAAGGCTTTGAGAGTATTGAAGCGGTCATGAATGAGGTTGACAATGCCGTGAAGTCAGCTCAGGTAAATAAGAAGGTCATCGACCTTTGATTACTTACTTCTTTGTTTAAATGACCAGGTAAATTCAAATTCAGAAACAACAGTTCCATCTTTCATTTTACCAATCGTTTTAAATGTGGCGGTTTGAGCTTCTCCGGTTTCAATTGTTTTATTTACCGCATCAAAAGCCTTCATACCGTCTTCACAGGTGAAGTAAACGCTTCCTGTCGCTTTCTTTCCGAATGTCGCTTTCAGATCCACGATGATAAATGCTACGGAAGGATTATGTCCCTGTACAGCTAAGAGGCATGCGGTGGCTGTTGAAAGTTCTGCAGCCATACTTTGTACTGCAAAATAGATACTTTTAAATGGGTTTTTGGTGAGCCATTTGAAAGGTACGGATGTGACACACTTGTTTTCATCAATGTGGCGGAGTCTCATTCCAGCCACCAGGCCCATTGGCAGTTCAGTTAAAAGGAAAAGCCCAAACTTCCAGGGGCTACTGACCTGTTGCTTGAGCTTTTCTTGTTTAGGGTTAAGTGTTATCATGAATTACCAGAATATTGCGTAGAGTGCTGTGCAAATAATCATGATGGTAAATGCCCCAATATTAAATGATGGACTTGTTTTGAATAGTTTTGATGATAAGATGATTCCTTTTTCGTTATCCTCACCTTTACCATCAATATAGCTAACCACGATTATTACAAGCATGGATAGGAGACAGGTTAGCCCCATTTGATTCATAAATGGAATTGATGGGAAAAACTTAAATGCTCCTGCGATAGGGATAGATAATAGTGCTCCCCAGATAGCCCCAGCGTTGGTTGTTTTCTTCCAAAATAGACCGAGTAAGAAAACAGCTAAAATCCCAGGACTTACGATTCCGGTGTATTCTTGAATGAACTGAAATGCCTGATCGATTCCGCCGAGTAGGGGAGCCATGATGCAAGCAATTACCAGTGCAACAGCAGCAGAAACCCTTCCAACATTCACCGTGGTTTTGTCATTTGCAGTTTTATTGATGTACTGCTTGTAAATATCCATGGTAAAAATCGTTGACGTGGAGTTTAGCATAGACGCTAAAGAAGACACTACAGCAGCAGCAAGCGCCGCAAATGCAACACCTTTAAGACCTACCGGCAATAGCTGAAGAAGCCATGGGTAGGCTTTGTCTGACTGACCCGGACCCGGAACATTTGAGGTGCCTAGCTCTCCCAGACGAGCCATGATTTCTGGATCATTTACAATTACATAGGCTGCTATTCCAGGGATAACGACAATAAAAGGAATCAATAGCTTCAGGAAAGCAGCCATTACGATTCCTTTCTGAGCTTCTTTCAGCGACTTGGCAGCAAGCGTTCTCTGGATTATGTATTGGTTAAAACCCCAGTAGTAAAGGTTAGCTACCCACATGCCACCGATTAACACCCAGATGCCGGGAAGATTCATAAACTCTGGATTTGATTGATCGAGAATCATGTGAAAGCGTTCAGGAACGGCATCTATTACTTGATTGAATCCTGCAATGACACCTTTTCCATCTGAAAGGATGTCTAATGCCAAATAGGTAGTAAGAAGACCACCTAGAACAAGAAATACCACTTGAACAACATCTGTCCAGGCGACAGCAGATAATCCTCCGTAAAGTGAATAAGCCGCAGCAAAAAGTGCCAGACCGGCTACTCCGTACATCATTGGAATACCCATGATGGTTTCCAGCGCCAACGCTCCTAGATAGAGTACGGAACTAAGATTAACAAACACATATAGAGCTATCCAAAAAACTGCTAAAATGGTTTTGAGTTGTGTGCTGTACCGCTTCTCCACAAATTCGGGAATGGTATATAATCCCTTTTCAATAAAAATAGGTAGGAAGTACTTACCAACAATTAATAAGGTGATAGCTGCCATCCACTCGTATGAGGCGATCGCAAGCCCACTAGCAAATCCAGAGCCAGACATTCCGATAAACTGCTCGGCAGAGATGTTAGCGGCTATCAACGAAGCCCCAATAGCCCACCAGGGGAGCGACTTACTGGCAAGGAAATAATCCTCAGCATTTTTTTCGTGTCCTTTTTTATCTCTGGATACGTAAAGACCTACACCAACGATGAGCAAGCAATACCCGACAAAGACAACAATATCAATGGTTGAAAAATCCATAAACTAAATTTGGTTCAAATTGGTATTTTAATAGAATCCCCAAACTTATGCAT
>JAMWZA010000147.1 GCA_024305105.1 Marinoscillum sp. | reverse complement strand
TTATTCTTCTGATCTCTTACTTACTAATTGCTTTCTTTTTCTCTTCTGTAGTTAATCGCAGCCTTCACAAACTTCACGAAAAGTGGATGTGGGTTTACGACAGTAGATTTTAATTCAGGGTGATATTGAGACCCCACAAACCATGGGTGATCTTGAATTTCCATAATTTCCACTAATCCGGTATCAGGGTTTGTTCCCGAGGCAATCATTCCAGCATTTTGATACTGCTCCAGGTATTCGTTGTTAAACTCATATCTATGGCGGTGTCTCTCGGATATTTTAGCATGGCCGTACACATTGTACGCTTTGGTGCCTTTCTTGATATTACAATCATAGGCTCCAAGTCGCATGGTTCCACCCATTTCTTTGATGTTTTTCTGGTCTTCCATGATATCGATGACCGGATGTTTTGTCTTAGGATCCATTTCTGTACTGTTTGCTTTCTTAAGCGTTAGTACATTTCTGGCGAATTCTATTACAGCTACTTGCATTCCAAGGCAAATTCCAAAGAACGGAACCTTGTTTTCTCTAGCATATTTTACAGTAGCAATCTTGCCCTCAATGCCTCGTTCGCCAAATCCGGGTGCTACCAGTATCGCATCCAGCTCGCCAAAAAGTTTTTTGGTATTGCCTTCTTCAACTTCTTCAGCGTGAATCCACTCCAGCATTACATTGCACTCATTTACTGCACCTGCATGAACGAACGCTTCTGCTATGGACTTGTAAGCATCTTTCAGTTCTACATATTTCCCAACCAATCCAATTCTCACCTGGCTTGTAGGGTTTTTTAAACGACCAAGAAATTCCTTCCAGGCGTCGATTTTTGGTTCTCTTTTATATGATTGCTTGAACTTGGCCAAAACTCGCTCATCCAACTTCTCCTTACGCATGAGGATCGGCACGTCGTATATGGTTTCTGCATCCAGCGACTCAATGACCGAGTTAAATGGTACGTTGCAGAACAATGCCAGCTTCTTTCTTATTTCAGTAGATAGGGAATATTCCGACCGACAAACTAAAATGTCTGGCTGGATCCCTGCTTCGAGTAATTCCTTTACCGAATGCTGAGTTGGTTTGGTTTTTAGTTCACCAGCTGTCTTCAGATAGGGGACGAGCGTCAGGTGAATGGAAATGCAATTGGTAGGTCCGAGTTCGAGACGAGCTTGTCGTACTGCTTCTATAAATGGAAGGGACTCAATGTCACCAACACACCCACCAAGTTCTGTGATCACAATATCAAACTTCCCGGTCTCTCCCAGTTTGTAGATATTGTTCTTTATTTCATCCGTAATGTGAGGAACCACCTGTACGGTTTTTCCTAAAAACTCACCTTCTCGCTCTTTCTGAATGACGTTATAGTAAATTCTACCGGTAGTGACATTGTTGTCTTGTGAGGTCGGAATTCCCAAAAATCGTTCGTAGTGGCCTAAATCCAAATCCGTTTCGGCTCCATCATCAGTGACGTAGCATTCCCCATGTTCGTAAGGGTTCAAGGTTCCCGGATCTATGTTAATGTATGGGTCAAATTTTTGGATGGTCACAGAGTAGCCCCTTGCCTGAAGAAGTTTACCCAATGACGCTGAAATGATCCCTTTACCCAGCGAAGAAGTTACGCCGCCCGTAACGAAAATGTATTTTACTTTGGACATTAAAAAGGTGTTGTTCTGTGCGTATTGTTACGGGACGCAAAGATAGAGTATTCCAGAAAATATGTGTGGTCTATCTGGTTATTCTTGAAAAGGATTTTAACAATAGGAACGATACTTTAAAATTATCACAATAATTGGCCAGAGATCACAGCAGAGTACTTGCCCGATAAAGAGTAATTCGAGTGAATTTAAAAGACCAATAACCTTGTCGTTACGGTAGTCTCAACGAGTGAGTTATTACCTGATAAGTGCACATCTGTGGACTTATTTTGCTAATTTACGGAACAGTTTAAATTTTATGTCGTTACATTAAATGTACTTGTAATTAATATTGAACAACTGAATGGGCATTTCTGAAGATATCAAACAATCGCATTTCAAAAGCGAATTCAATAAGGCAGTGATCAACGTCATTTACACTAACAGTTGGTTAAATCAGTATCAGGTTGGATTTTTTAAGCGTTTTGATATCACAACCCCTCAGTATAATTTGTTGAGAATACTTAGGGGTCAGTATCCCAATCCAGCAACAGTGAATCTTTTGATTGAACGAATGTTGGATAAAAGTTCGAATGCCTCAAGAATTGTTGATAAACTGGAGCAAAAAGGATTGGTTTTGCGAAAGCAGTGTTCTAAGGACAGGAGGGCTGTTGATGTCGTAATTACTGAGAAGGGTCTTGAATTGCTTGCTGAGATCGATGGAGCTCTTGAGGAGTGGGAGAATAAATTAAACAACCTATCAGAAGAGGAATGCGCCACTCTCAATCATCTGCTAGATAAAATGAGAGTGGCTCCTAAGGAAGCTTCTTTGGAGACTTCTTAAATTTCCCGAATCATTTCCATAAATCCGGCAATTTTACCTTTTGGCCTCACTACCAATAGCGGTACATCGGTATCCACCTGGATTAATTTTTCAGCTTTACTACCAATGAACAATGAGGCTGCAGCTGTTCTTCCTTTAGCTCCGATGACGATTAAGTCAGCCTCTATCTTTTTGGCTGTTTTATAAATGTCTTTGATAATGTCATCATCTTTATCCAAAGTGTAAGTCTGTTCTGTTTTCACACCTTTTAGATCCAGGCTTTTGGTGAATTTCTCAAAATCACTCTTAGCATGCTGCTTCATGATTTCTGAGAATTCCTTAAAAGACTTCCCCGTATAATGATAGCCTACAGGAACCTGATATACGTTTTGAATGAACATTTTAGCTGATTCATTCTTCGATTTCTTGATAAGTGTTGTTGCTTTTTCAAGTGCTTGCTTCGAGTAATCTGAAAAATCTGTAGGTACCAATACATTGCCAATTTTAAAGTCAGAACCCTTAGGTATGATTAGCAGTGAACAAGCGATTCTTCGGGCTATTCGACTAATGACAACACCGCCACTTTTGCTTTCGTTTTTACGACCCAGAACGATGAGATCTATTTTCTCATTTCCAGCGTATTTGAGTAATGTTTTCGTCACTTGACCTTCATCCACGATCACGTTGACGATAATTTCAGCATTGCCGTAATCAAAATGTTCATCAATAGACGCTTGAAGTTCTTTTTGACGCTCTTTGAGTGCACGATCCAGTAAGTCTGGAAACTCTTTTTTGACTTGCTCAGGTAGATTCATTTCGCGAAGAACATTCACGAAATAAACCACTTTCGATCCGGAAAGCTTACAAACGTCTGAAGCTGCCTTTATGAGGTTTTTATCTACTTCCGTGTTATCTAACCCAACAAGAATTTTGCTGTATTTATACATGATTTTTAACGAGTAAAGCGATTAGGTCGCAAAATTATAACTAAAACAAGATACCAATTTTTAAAAACTCAATAAAATTCAAAATAATCTTAAGAATTTCTCTATTCGACAGATTGATTGTCCTGTTTATGAAATGTATTACTCGTACAGAGCAAATTTTGTTTCGTTAATATGCTGCAATCAAATCACAAATCATTTCTATCTGCTCTTTGGAGTGCACTGGAAAGTTGGCAATGCGGATGTGGCTGTCTTTAAATGAACCATATCCTTTGCCAATGACAAAGCCTTTATCTCCAAGCAACTTCACGATTCCGGCATTACCACCTTCACACTCGCTGACAATCACTGTTTTTGACCGTATCTTTTTATTTGCAATAAATGGATTGAATTTTGGATTTTGTTCCAGTGCCTGATACAATATGGTTGACTTATAGATCGTGTCATTTTGAATCATTTTGGCTCCCCTGAACAGCATGTCCTGACAGACTTTCCCTAGCAAGTAAATACCAAGGATATTGGGTGTCTCCGGAGTTTGATTTTTATCACCATTCGACTTTAAATCCGTTAAATCATGGTAACTACCCGTAACAATGCCCGCTTTTTTAACTTGATCATACTTCTCCATGCACCTCTGGTTGACTATCCATACACCAAGCCCTGCAGGTAGTCCAAAGCATTTTTGGACTGAAAAATAGGCGGTATCCACTAGTTGCCAGTCCACTTTCACAGCTGGAAATGCACTTACTCCATCGAGCGCAATTAGTTTGTCGGGATAAGAGGCTCTGAGTTCTTTCAATTTCTCCATATCAAACCCAAAACCAATACTCGTCTCATTAAGAGTTACGGAAATGAGTTCAGCTTTTTCAGGAACAGACAGGTCTGTAAAATCCTGACCGTCATCCACAAGGGTGGAAGTTGAGTTCTTTTGATAGCTGAGTGCAAACTGGTGAAACTTCTTGGCAAAGGACCCATTGGTGAAATGGTGAGAAGAATCGATTACCAGATTTTGTATGATCCGCTCCCACACTTCGTTAGCCGAAGAGGTAAAGTAAATCTCATAACCATCAGGAATTTCAAGCAATTCTCTCAGAGATAATCGCGTGCTTTCAAATATTTTTTGAAAGGCTGCACTTCGGTGAGAAATGCACATAACATCCTCTTTTACCGCACTCTTTAAATGATCGGACACTGTGTAGTAGATCTGAGAAGGGCCGGGAGTGAAATATATCTTATGATTCATCTGGTTTATTGATTCGCTAATTTTAAGTTTGCAAAGTCGTTTGAATATTGTTTTTAAACCTAACACTAAAACAATACCGAGCCAAGTGGGGTGGCAAAATTGGGCCTCATGTTGTTTTCGAACAGCACCTCGTATCAGTTTACTGATTCAGGATAACAGTGGATCTTTGACCCGTCCTTACAGCTCAAATCCTATTATAAATGGGGTTTAATTACACTTCGAACGATATTAAAAAGCTTTCGGTCTTCCGAAGGCTTTTTTTATGCTCTGGTCTCCATCCATTTGAAGGTGCGGTTGACAATCTTCAGTGCTAATTTGATTTTCTTCACACTGATCATGTCATGCGATTCGTCATACATGGTGACGCCATCAGCAAAAAGTACGACTTGAGGAAATTCGTGTTGGATGCCGGCAACTTCCGCTATTTCGAGGGAAACGTCACGGTCTTTCATGTCATCGACAATGTACAGATCCACTATTTCTTTAGAAATATTCCAGTTATTCTCCAACTCAATCTTCTTTTCGATACTATCAGGAGATGAAGCCCTGTGCTTAAAGACTAATGCAGGCTTTTGCTTGGATTCTTCAATGACATGATGAAGAACCTCAAGACTTTCAATTGATTTCCAAAGCGGTGATTGACTCATTGGCAATTAACTATACTTCTTCTAAAGTTACGTCTATCGAACGTTATTACGGATCAATTATCCAAGTTAAGTAATAATTGACATCCAAACTAATACAAAACTCTGAATCTAATCGTTTCTTGGATGTTTTTTAAATTTTTAATTACCTCTTCGTCGTAGTTTTTATTGATATCTGTAATTACATAGCCTATTTCCTCATTAGTTTTTAAGTATTGGCCTACGATATTCAAATTATGATTAGCTAAAATATGGTTGATTTTTGCTAGAATTCCAGGCTCGTTTTTATGAATGTGAATAAACCTGTGTGCATCTTTCAATGTTGGCAATACGATGTTTGGGAAATTGACGCTGTTGTTAGTAGATCCCGTATTGATGTATTCCATGATCTTGCCTGGAACAAAGTCAGCAATGTTTTCCTGAGCTTCCAGTGTACTGCCACCGATATGCGGAGTAAGAATGGTATTCGGCAATCCTCTTAGTTCAGAAATAAACTCTTCATTATTACTTTTTGGTTCTTCAGGATATACATCCACACCGACACCACGGATTTTTCCAGAAAGCACATATTTCTTTAGCGCAGCAATATCGACTACTGGGCCTCTAGCCAGGTTGAGAAAGATTACCCCGTCCTTCATTTTAGAAAAGTGCTCCTCCTTCATGAAGCCGGAATTTTCAGGTCTGCCATCTATATGTAGTGTGATCATATCAGATGTTTCCAATAGGTCGTCCATTGATTTGCACTGAACAGCATTACCCAAAGCTAATTTTTCCTCCAGGTCATAAAACTGCACTTTAATTCCGATGGACTCTGCAACTACCGAAAGTTGCGCACCGATGTTTCCGTATCCAATGATCCCGAGAGTTTTTCCCCGAACTTCAAAGCTACCTTTGGCAGATTTGTCCCACCGACCATTGTGCATTCCCATAGACTTATCAGGGATGTTGCGCATCAAAAGAATGATCTCAGCTATTGCTAGCTCTACTACAGATCGTGTGTTTGAAAATGGAGCGTTGAATACTGCTACACCTTTGCGTAGACACTCGTCCAGGTCTATCTGGTTTGTGCCGATACAAAATGCACCAACAGCCAACAATCGGTTGGCATTTTCGAGGACTTTTTTAGTAATGTGCGTTTTTGAACGAATCCCAATGATTGAAACATCTTTAATGGCTTCACACAATTCATCTTCGTCCATTCCAGCAGGATGTACTTTTACATTGTATCCTTCTTCCTGCAATTTTCTCACACCATGCTCATGGATATTTTCCAGCAGCAACACAGTGATTCTGCTTTTTGGGTAGGAGAGCGCTCTTTCCATCTTATTTAAATAAAGTACTTCGTCTAAATTCGGTGCTTCGTGATCGGCATTGTCTAATACATTCTGCCGTCGTACGTTTTCAGTGAAGGCATAAAATTTATGTGCGATTCCGGCTTTTTTGATTTCATAATCTGTGTAACCATCACCAAGCACGTACACCTCGCCTTTAAGGTTCAGCGATTTGATTTTATTTGGCTTACCGTTATTTTCAGACAGCATATTGTCTTTATTAAAGCCGGTAATGTTTCCATCTTTATCGTAAACAAACTCATTGGCAAATACACGATCTTCTTGAATACCAAAGTGTTCTACAATGGGCACAATAAAGTCTTTGAAACCATTCGATAGAATGTAAATCTGATCTGAATATTTCTTAACAAATTCACGATTTCGCTGAAAGGATTCTGACACCTGCTCACTCAATCGAGCGATCAGCTCAGGGAGATGTGATCGGTGCGCTTTTAGTATTTCAAGTCGTTGCTCAAGGGATTCTCTGAAGGAAACCTTACCTTCCATACCCAGATCGGTAATGTCCTTTATCTTCTGAAGGGATTCTTCAGCATCCGGCTGACCCCTTAGGGAAATCTCACAGAGCACATCCAATGCTTCAACCCTGGTAAAAGTACTATCAAAATCAATTACGAAATGTTTCTGATTTTCCATAAGTTCGCTATCTCTGAAAGGCCTCAAAATTAAGAACCTTAATGGCATATAAAACAATCATTCTAACATTATTCCTCTTTTTTTTTCAAAATGTTTACTCTGCTAAAATTGACTCGGTTGGAATTTTAGGAAAATTACAAAATGACATAGATTCTATTGTGAATTCCGCAATTTCAAAAGAAGCTTTTCCTGGGGCGGTAGTTTTTGTTAGTTATCGAGGTAAACCTTTGGTTTACGAATCCTATGGTTTTCATACGTATGACAGCATAAAACCGGTTTATACATCGGATATCTATGACCTGGCCTCATTAACTAAAGTAATGGCATCAACCATGGCATTGATGAAGCTGTATGATGATGGAAAAATCTACCTGGAAGCGCCAATCAATGAATATGTGGACGGTCTTGGTTGGAGCAAATTTGGTAGAGTCACTTTACGAGAAGCGTTGGCACATCAGGGTGGCATTAAAAGCTGGATACAGTATTACCGTGAAGTCAAAAAAGGTAATGGTAACTACAGGCGAAACACACTTTCCGAAACCTACTCCGAAAAGTATCCTATCAAATTAGCGGAAGGGTTGTATTTACACAAAGACTTTTATCAGAAGAAGATCAAAAGGATGATTCGAAAGTCTCCGGTAGAGAAACAACCTGCTTATGTTTATTCAGGACTGTTTTTTTACTTGGTTCCCGAGATAGTTTCCAATTTAACTGGAACAGATTTCGAGACTTTTTTGGCTGATAATTTCTATGATTCTTTGAACACAAAGACGATCCATTTTAATCCAACGGAGAGGTTTGATCTTGAGCGTATTGTACCAACAGAAATTGACACCTTTTTTAGAAATGAGCCAATTCATGGAAAGGTTCATGATGAAGGTGCCATATTGATGAATGGCGTTTCTGGTAACGCAGGATTGTTTGGCAATGCGATTGATGTGTCGAGACTATGGGAGATGTTGCTAAACGATGGGCAAGTGGATGGAAAAGAGTATATAAAGCCTTCCACAATAGAACTTTTTACCGCTACCCAATACGGTCATTTGGATAATAGAAGAGGTCTGGGTTTTGATAAGCCACTGCTCGAATATGATGCTGCTCGCAGTAGCGTGGCAAAATCAGCTTCTATCAGGAGTTATGGACATACAGGCTATACAGGAACACTTGTTTGGGTTGACCCGGATTATGACCTTGTTTTCATTTTCCTTTCCAATAGAGTTTATCCGAATCGGACACATCGGATGATTTATCAATTGAATGTGCGTCCGACGATTCATCAGCTGATCTATGACTATTTGGGCGAGATTCGGGAAAATTGAGAATAATTTAAACAATCATTTATTAGCTTCGTTGCTTCTTAAAGCTTTCTTTTTAACCTAAAATCAACAGACCAGTTTGAGCATCCATTGGATCGACCTCCTTATTTTTATAGTGTACATGATCGCAATGTTAGGAGTGGGGGTCTTCTTCCTGAACAAGAACAAAAGTACAGATGATTACTATGTTGGAGGGCGAAGTATGTCTTCCTGGCATGTCGGTCTTTCTGTGGTTGCCACCGATGTAGGTGGCGGGTTTTCCATTGGCTTGGGAGGTCTTGGCTTCACCATGGGGCTTTCAGGTTCCTGGATGTTGTTCACTGGTTTGATCGGCGCATGGCTGGCGGCAGTGGTATTAATACCACGACTTAGCGAGCTGCCGCAATTCAAAAACCTATTTACGTTTCCACAGATCTTCAGCATTTTTTATGATAAGAAAACGGCACTTTTAGCTGGAGTTATCTCAGCCGTAGGATATGCGGGATTTACCAGCTCTCAATTACTCGCTGGTGCCAAGTTAGCTTCTTCTACTTTCGAAGGGTTGAATTTGCAGTATGCGTTAATTATCATGGGGATAATCGCTGTGGTTTATACCGTAATGGGCGGTTTAAAAGCTGTTATATATACAGATACTATACAATGGGCACTATTACTTTCTGGCTTGATCTTTATAGGTCTTCCTTTAGGTTACATAGAAGTAGGAGGATATGAGAGAATTAAAGAGGTATTGCCCAATGAATTTTTGAGTCTGACCAATATCACCTGGCAGGATCTTGTCAACTGGGGAGTGACGATCATTCCAATATGGTTTGTGGGAATGACACTTTATCAGAGAATTTACGCATGTAAGGACAAAAAAGAAGCACAAAAGGCATGGTACATTGCTGGACTCTTCGAATGGCCTATCATGGCTTTTATGGGCGTGATGCTGGGAATGTTTGCCAGGGTTGGTGCTGAGACTGGAATGTTTGCTTACCTCGGGTTTGAAAGTGCTGCGGGTATGGATGCAGAAACAGGCTTACCGATGTTACTCAGGACAATCTTACCCGCAGGGTTAATGGGACTAATGATGGCTTCTTATTTCTCCGCCGTTTTATCCACTGCGGATAGTTGTCTGATGGCTTCATCAGGTAATTTGGTTACTGATATCATTGGTTATAAAAACCCGGATCAGAAGAAATTCTTAAGGCTATCTCAAATTCTTACCTTTGTAATTGGGGCTTTTGCACTGCTTCTGGCATCTATGATGCAAAGCGTGTTGGAACTGATGTTGTATTCCTATGCGTTTATGGTATCAGGGTTATTCGTACCTGTGCTGGGTGGATTGTTTCTGAAACGCCCCAGCCCAAATGCTGCCTTTTGGTCTATGTTGCTCGGGGGAGGAACGACGATCACCTTGATTATATGGGGAGCCGAATTACCGCTAGGGCTTGATGCAAATATTTTCGGAATTAGTGCATCACTCATTTCATTTATTGTAATCAATCAATTCAATCATAAATAAAATAGAATGCTAGATATAAAATTACTTAGGCCTTCGGATACAGTTGGATTAGTGGAGATGGAGCAAGTTCGAGACTTCCTTTTCAACCATTTGGATGAATATGGCGATGAGAAAGCCGACATCATGAAGGCTATTAATTATGCACTTAACAAAGGGATTACTCCTGGAGGATTCGTGGTAGTTGGCCGTGATGAAGGTGAAATCGTAGGTGCTGTAGTGGTCAATAAAACAGGTATGGATGGATATATTCCAGAAAACATCCTGGTTTACATCGCTGCACATAGAGAGAAGAGAGGCAAAGGATATGGTAAAGCAATGATGCAAAAGGCCATCGAAACTGCCGAAGGAAATATAGCTTTGCACGTAGAACCAGATAATCCAGCTAAACACTTATATGAGAAGCTTGGATTTACGAACAAATATCTGGAGATGCGACTTAATAAATCATAGTTAATGACTAACCAAATTTTGGATGACGCAATCGCTCTTAGAAAGCATTTGCACAAACACCCTGAATTATCTTGTGAAGAAAAAGAAACTTCAAAAACACTAAAGGAAAAGCTTAATAAAGACTGCAATCCAGATCAAATTGTTGAATTTGATCACTTTGGAATAGCGGCAATATACAATGGAAAGGAGTCTGGGAAATCCATTATGATCCGAGGGGATTTTGATGCACTCCCTATCGAGGAGATCAATGATTTTGATCACAAATCCATCTATTCGGGAATTAGTCATAAGTGCGGTCATGATGGACATGCGGCAATATTATATGCCTTGGCCAGAACATTAGGCGAGACCCCGATTACCAAAGGTCAAGTGGTTTTGCTTTTTCAACCCGCAGAGGAAAATGGCGAAGGAGCGAAGGGTGTAATTAACGATCCTAAGTTTAAAGACATCCAGCCAGACCATGTTGTGGCCTTACATAATCTTCCAGCCTATCCTACGAATGCCATTGTCTGGAAGGAAGGGACTTTTACAGCTGCGGCAAATAGCATCATCATCAAATTGCATGGTAAAACTTCTCATGCGGCTGAACCCGAAAAAGGCTGTAATCCGGCATTGGCAATGGCGGAAATAACTCAGGCCTTTCTGGATCGAAATGTACCTGATTTGAATGATGCTAAGTTTCGCATTGCCACACCGATCTATACGACCATGGGCGAATTGTCATATGGCGTATCTGCGGGCTATGGTGAGTTGCATTTCACGCTTAGAGCTTGGCAAAATGAAGTAATTCGTTCTTTTGAGAAGGAGTGTGAGAAGTTGGCGGAAGAGATTGGAGAACGTCATGGGTTAAAAGTTAAAGTGTCCTGGACAGAAAGCTTTTTCGCCAATCAAAACGATGTGAAGGTTATATCTGCTGTTAAAAAAGCAGCGGATGATTTGGCACTAGAATCCATCGAAAGAGATACTCCCTTTAAATGGGGAGAAGACTTTGGTATATTTACAGAGAAGTTTCCAGGAGCAATGTTTGGAATAGGAGCTGGAGAGAACTGGCCTTCATTGCACAATCCGGATTATGATTTTCCGGATGAAATCATCGAAACTGCAACCAATGTGTTTTACCAGGTGATCTCCAACCTACAACGCTAAAGCATGTTTGCTACTTCTAGAATAGAACTGGATCAATCTGCATTAGAAAACAATATCAACTTTATTCGGTCAACTGTAGGCCCGGATGTTCAGATTTCATCGGTGGTTAAGGGCAATGCCTATGGTCATGGAATATTTGAATTTGTGCCAATGGTGGAGGCTGCAGGCATTAATCACTTCTCGGTTTTCAGTGCAGATGAAGCTCTGGAAGTGAGCAATATCAGTCCCAATTCTTCCATTATGATTATGGGATATATTGGGAATGAGGAACTTGAGTGGGCCATTCTAAACGATGTAGAGTTTTTTGTTTTCGAGTGTGATCGTTTGCAGAAGGCACTTGAAATTTCAAAAAAGTTTGAAAAAAAAGCCAAAATTCATCTGGAGTATGAAACTGGTCTGAACCGAACGGGGTTTAGTAAAGGACAACTATCAGATGTAATAGACTTACTTACAGGAAACGAAAAGTTTTTTGAGTTGATGGGAAGCTGTACACATTACGCAGGAGCGGAGAGTATTGCCAATTTTGTTCGTGTGAAGAGTCAGATCAAAACTTTTAATAAAGTAGATAAGTGGCTTAATTCAAAAGGCTTTTCACCTAAGACTAGACATACGGCGTGTTCTGCAGCTGCTATTTCCTATCCAAAGAGTAGAATGGATATGGTTCGTGTAGGGATTTTGCAGTACGGGTTTTGGCCGAGTAAGGAAACCTTTATTGATTGTATAAAACATTCGGATGATAGGCTTGACCCGCTTAAGCGAGTCATCAAATGGAAAAGTACAGTGATGGATGTCAAGGAGGTGGCTACTGGTGAGTTTATCGGGTATGGAACGACCTTTATGGCTTCAGAGAATATGAAAATAGCTACCGTTCCTGTTGGTTACAGTCATGGTTACAGCCGGTCACTGAGTAATCAGGGTCGAGTACTTATTAGAGGATTGCGACTAGCAGTTATTGGTATTGTTAATATGAATCTACTGATTGTAGACATATCCGAATGTCCCTCCACAGAAAAGGGAGATGAAGTAGTATTGATAGGGGACCAAGACAATAATTCCATTTCTGTGGCTTCATTTGGTGAGCTAAGTAATCAGCTGAATTACGAACTGCTATCAAGGTTGCCTAGAAACATACCCAGAACAGTAATTAACCAAAGTGAGTTAACTCAAAAAAACAACTAACAATGGCCTATCTAAAGCTTAAGCGAAAGTCATTACAACATAACTATCAATTCATTGCCAAGCGATTGGATAGTGAAGGCATTGAATGGGGAGTAGTATCCAAATTATTATGTGGAACGGTCAAGTATATTGAAGAATTGATCGATCTGGGAGTTACAGAAATTCATGATTCCCGAATAAGTAACCTGAAGAAGGTAAAGGACATCAACCCTGATGTCCAAACAGTGTATATTAAACCTCCGGCCAAGAAAGCGATTAAAAGTATCGTGGAGAATGCTGATGTCAGCTTCAATACGGAGTTATCCACAATTCGTTTGCTTTCAGAAGAAGCAGGAAGACAAGGAAAGCTGCACAAAATCATTATTATGATTGAGATGGGCGATTTGCGTGAAGGAGTTATGGGAGAACAGCTGCTTGACTTTTATGGGAAGATCTTCGAACTCCCTCATATTACGGTAGTCGGGTTAGGGACAAACCTCAATTGCCTTTATGGAGTGATGCCATCACAGGATAAACTAATTCAATTAAGTCTCTATAAGCAACTGGTTGAAGCCAAATTTAATCGAAAAATTGAATGGGTTTCCGGCGGTACATCGGTTGTCTTTCCGCTTTTGTTGAACCGTCAGCTGCCCAAAGGAATCAATCATTTTCGAATCGGTGAGATGCTCTATTTTGGCAACAACCTATTTACTGAAAAGACTGTCAAAGGAATGAAAACGGATGTTTTCACGCTGCATGCTCAAATTATTGAATTGATCGAAAAGCCCAAGGTGCCAACTGGTGAAATGCAGACGAATCCATCCGGAGAGCAATTTAAAATCAACGAAGACGACTATGGGAAAACGAGCTATCGAGCAATATTGGACCTTGGTTTGTTAGATATTTCAACGGACTTTCTCATGCCAATAGATAAAGGTGTCGAAATAACCGGTGCCAGTTCTGATATGATTGTCATCGATCTCGGAAGTACTAAAAGAAATTACAAAGTGGGTGATTGGGTCAAGTTTAAACTCAAGTATATGGGAGCGTTGAGTTTATTGAACTCTAACTACATAGACAAAATAGTAGAATAAACACCTGAAAAAGAATAAATAAATAAAGCCTTATTTATAATTATTCTAAATAACCATTAGTTAACATGATAAATGTCATCTAAGGCACTGATAATCAGTCTTATTTATCCACAGAGGTTATCCACATACGTGAAAGTCTTTTTGAGGTTGCAAAACCGCCTTTGAAATACTAACCGGCGGTATTACATTTGTACTCGTTTGATCTAGAACGGTAGAAATATACATGTTGACAAAGAAACAATCCATGTCCAAAACACCCAGATTTGTCCTAACCTCACTGATTTTCACCTTTACTTTATTATTATCTATATCACTTTCGGCTCAAGATGCTGAAGGAGGAGAGGCTGCTGCCGATGGCATTCCTACAGATGAAGCAATGGTGTCAGCTGGTGAGAGTC
>JAMWZA010000146.1 GCA_024305105.1 Marinoscillum sp. | reverse complement strand
CCGTATGACCGATCGGTGACCGTAAATGGCGAGTCGCTTACCTTAACCAAAAAGGAATTTGACTTACTTGTTTTCTTCATATCCAATCAAAATAGGGTAGTTACTAAGGAATCCATTGCGGAGCACCTTTGGGGGGACAATATGGACATGGCCGATTCCTTTGATTTCATCTATTCGCACCTCAAGAACCTTAGGAAAAAAATACAGGAAAAGGGCGGTGAAGATTATGTACAGACTGTTTATGGAGTGGGTTATAAATTCACCAAAGAGTGAAGCTTCTTGACATAGCCAACCGGTACTACCTGATTACTTTAGTGTTGGTTTTTCTGATCGGTAGCCTGGGTGCTTACTACGTCCTCAAGTCGATCATCAACCACGAGTTTAATGAGAAACTTTATGCAGAACAGGCTCAACTAGTTTATGAACTCCGAAACTTTGAAAACCTTCAAAGAACCTATTACTTAAACATTGGAGATGTCATTGAGCTTGAGGAAACAACCACTGACCCTAAAATAGCTCCTACGCTTAAGGACACGGTCATGTATGATCAGTATGAAAAGAAGGAACTGCCTTTTCGTCAACTCACTTTTTCAGACCGAATTAATGACCAGTACTATATTGTCAAAATCTCCAAGTCATTACTTCCCAATCTGGATTTGATTCAAGGTGTGAGCGAAATCATGATTGGCCTGGCGATAGTGCTAATGCTCTCACTAGGCTTTCTTAATCAGTGGATCTTCCAAAAGCTCTGGTCGCCTTTTCACCTGGTCATCCAGCAGCTACAGGACTTTCAAATCACCCAACCCAAAACACTCAAATTAGAAGCATCCAATGTGGATGAGTTCAACCAGTTAGGGCAGGTACTGGATGAAATGATCACTAAAAACATCAAGGACTACCGCAACCTGAAAGAATACACAGAGAATACCTCTCATGAGATCCAAACCCCGCTGGCCATTATCAAAAACAAAGCAGAAATCCTGCTTCAGGAGCCACTTAACGAACATCAACTCACGGAAGTTAGTAAAATCTACGAAGCAGCTACACGTCTAGCTCGTTTAAAGGAAGGGCTTTCACTACTTACAAAAATCGAAAACAACCAATATGTCAAAACGAGTAAGATTGACTTAAAACCATTCATCACTTCTAAGCTGGCAGCATTCGAGGAACTTCTTGAAATTAAAAACATTAAGCTTCACGAAGAATACGATGCAAACCCGGTGATCCAAATGAATTCCGATCTTGCTTATATTTTGATCACCAATCTCATTAACAACGCTATCAAGCACAATGTAATCGATGGTTGGATCACTATTCAGCTAAAGGAGAGACAACTCATTATTCAAAATTCTGGAAACAGTCTAATGGTTCCTCCAGAGGATCTTTTTGAGCGTTTCAAACGAAATAGCGACTCCCGAGAATCTACCGGTCTTGGGCTATCACTGATCCAAAGAATCTGCGATCAAAACAGAATCAAAATCCAGTACCTTCATGCAAATAAAATGCATGAATTAATCCTCACCTGGTAGATTCCGAAGCAATCTCCAGAATTTCTACAGAATTCAAATAGATATTGTGGCATCATTAACAATTATGTTAATAGATACTTTCTACGGCGGCCTAAAACTCATTCTTCTTTATGAAGAATGGGTTTTTTAGGCTTTTTTTAGGCCACAACCATCATCCAAAAAAACGAAGTTAACAGTGAAATGATAGTACCCCAGCAAAGTATCTGACTCACCAGATATGGCAATTTATTGTTTTCCAGAAGCATAAGACAGATAGAAGTTTGAGGAGCCATGGATGCTTCAAGAATAGAGACCGCTCTAAGGTTATCTGCAGATAGATCAATAAAAAGTAAAACCACAAAGGCCAAAGCCGGCGCTACCACCAATTTGTATCCAAGACCCGCTAAGGCAGAAGGGGGAATTCGCAAATTCACATGTGTAGCTATTAAGTAGCCAATAATGATCATCGCCACTACACTTAAGCTATAAATAACCCAATCGAAAGACACGACCAGCCAGTCTGGATAAAGTCCATCTGGAATGAAGAAAGCAATCACGACGGTAAGGAATACCGGGAATGTTACTATTCGTTTGATTACACCTAAAAGCCCGACACCAGAGTTCTTCACAATCATAGCCTGCCCTACACTGGCCATCATCAAAAAGGTCATCTGATCAAAAAGTGCCCCATAAGAGAGGTTGTCTGCTCCGAAGTAAAAGACGATGAGGGGAAAACCTACAAAAGAGGTATTTCCAAGTCCGGAGGTAAGTGTTAAAACAAGTCGCTCCGAATTATCAAAATAGGATTTCAAGAAGACTTGAAATACCAATACAGCGCCCAAAAGAATTAGCAACGGCGTTGCTACCAATACCAATAAATCCATTTCCATTTGCAGACCCGGGACTTTTGCCAAAGCCACCACAGGCAGCGCTACATAGATCACATATCTGTTACCCCAGGTCACAGCTCCACTCCTTAACCATCCCACTCTGGTCAATACAAAGCCGAACACAATAAGTCCAATAAGTAAGATGAATTGCATTTGATCAAGTAGTAAGCGCTCAAGATATAAAAGCTCATGTTATCTTTCCGCAATGTCAGGTCAAAATAACCGAATACCTACCTACGTACTTCCAATCATTGTATTAGGACAGTTTGGATGTACCTCTTTGTGGTTTGCAGGAAATGCTATACTAAAAGACCTGACGCTCTCCTACAGCTTACCAGAAGCCGCTATTGGCTACATCACATCATCTGTTCAGTTCGGTTTTATCATTGGCACTTTGATCTTCGCACTACTTACTATCGCTGACCGCTTTTCTCCATCACGAGTATTTCTTACCTCTGCCATACTTGGGGCCGTTTTGAATGCTGCCTTGCTCATACCGAAACATGATCTTTATTCCATTTTATGTTTGCGGTTTTTGGTGGGAGTATGTCTCGCGGGCATCTATCCGGTTGGTATGAAAATAGCCTCAGACTATTATGGTAAAGGTCTGGGTAAATCTCTGGGTTACCTGGTCGGAGCACTGGTTCTTGGAACGGCATTTCCGCATTTGCTCAAAGGATTCCAAATTGGTCTCTCATGGCAAAGCATTTTAATCATCACGTCATCATTGGCTCTGGTAGGTGGCATATTGATCGCGCTGTTGGGCGATGGTCCTCACCGGAAAGCCGCTTACAAATTTGATGCAAGTACATTGCTAACTGTATTCAAAATCCCGGCGTTCAGATCTGCAGCTTTTGGCTATTGGGGTCATATGTGGGAATTATATGCCTTTTGGGCCTTCGTGCCAATAATCATCACCAGCTACTTACCTGGGTTTAACATATCACTTTGGTCGTTTTTAACCATAGCCATCGGAAGTCTGTCTTGCATCCTGGGAGGCTACCTTTCGTCAGCCCTTGGTGCAAAAAAAGTCGCAACCATAGCACTGGTTGTTTCTGGAATTTGTTGTTTAGTGGCTTTTCCAGTCCTCAATAGTTCTCTGATTTGGTTAAAACCAACCCTATTATTGATCTGGGGAATCGCTGTGATTATGGACTCGCCCATGTTCTCCACACTCGTTGCTCAAAACGCTCCAAATGAGAATAAGGGAACTGCCTTGACGATTGTCAATTCTGTAGGATTCCTCATCACCATTTTCAGCATTCAACTACTAAACTCTCTGGTCATGATCACAGAGAGTCCAGTAATCTATAGTGTACTTGGAATCGGTCCTATTCTAGGACTGATCGCGCTTTGGCGCCGTTAATTATTTTGGTGATACGACAAAACTGCCTTGCATTACTCCCCAGTGTCCAGGGAAACTGCATAGGTACTTGTAATAGCCAGCTTTCGGTGCTTCGAAAGTGATGCTCACCTCTTCACCGCCACCGATCACTTTGGTATTGGCAATCACTTTATCCTCCATATCCTTAGGTATGTAATTGTTATCTGGAGCCGAAACTGCTGATGTTCCAAATACGGCCAGGTCTGTACCAGTGGTTAACAGGACCCAATTGTGTCCCATGGACTCTTTGGGCATTTTACCGGTGTGTTTTAGTGTTAAAGTAACCACTTGCCCTTCAGTCACCTTTAGTTCTTCTTTACTGAATTGCATTTGATCATTACCTTCAATTACCAATTCGATCGAATCAGAAACAACTTCTGTTTCTACCACCGGTTCTGAAGCTTCCTTTGGAGCATCCTGGGTCGATGCCTCACCACCCCCACAGGCATATAAAGTGACAGCAAATACACTTAGTGCAATTATTCTTAATTTGTTCATGTTGTATGCGTTTTAAATCCTGTTGATAAATTTAATGGTTTGTAATAGTTAATAAACTATATCTTGGCAATTGAACAAATGAAGAATGGATTGGTTCTTTCAACTCATTCATTTTTAATCATTTTCATGAATAAATTATTCGGTTTAACAAGTGTCTTCTTTTTAACCACAATTATCGCTGCTAGCCAGCAAATCAATGGTCGTATCGTCGATCGTGTCACTCAGGAACCTCTAATTGGTGCACTTATTATTGCTAGTCAAGACACGGCCATCAGTGATAATAATGGTACTTTCAATATCAATGGAACATTACCAACGCAAATCAGCGTTCAATACCTCGGCTATCAACAGGAGAACCTAACATTAACTACCAATCAATCGGATATTGGCTTATCTCCAGACCTCACAGAGCTGGGAGAAGTGATGGTCACGGCTGGAGCATCCCCTAGAAGCAACTACACCTCTCCGACAAGTATCAATGTCATTCATAAAGGGCTTCTCAAAAGAGATGCTCCATTCACCACCACCAACGCTATCAACCGAGTGCCGGGCGTACTCTTGCAATCTGGAACTTTAAATACCAATCGGCTAACCATTCGAGGGATCGGATCCAGAAGTTTATACGGAACCAATAAGATCAAAGCGTACTATGACGAGATACCACTAACCGATGGCAGTGGAAACTCCACAATAGAAGATATTGATCAAGCATTCATCGATCGTATAGAGGTCATTAAAGGGCCAAACTCCAGCATTTATGGCGCCGGCCTTGGAGGAGTTGTAAAACTCTTTAGTCATCACCCAGCTCCGCTTCAAACAAGTGGTTCCCTTACTCAAACAATTGGTTCATTCGGTATGTCCAGAATTTCTGCTTCTATTGATCATAATGATGGAAAAAACGAAGTAGCGCTGGGCTACACCAACTTTAATAGCGATGGCTTTAGAGCCAATAGTGAATACAATCGCCATCAAGCAGGTATTACCGCCAGAACACGCATCAGTTCAAAGGCTTCGATAAGTACTATCGCACAGTTTACTCAGCTAAAGGCGTATATTCCCAGCTCCATTAATGAAGAGGATTATCTTAACAATCCAGATAAAGCAGCTTTTACCTGGGGGCAAGCCAGGGGTTTTGAGGAGTATAACAAAGGACTTTTAGGCTTGACTTACTCCCATCAATTCAGAAATCAAATAGATGCAAAAATTGCTGTCTTTGGAAAATATAGAGATGCTTATGAACCGCGACCGTTTAACATTTTGGATGAGCGAACCAATTCTATCGGGACCAGAATTTTACTCACCAAAAAGTGGCCGAAAACCCAACTACACATCGGCAGTGAGTTATTTCACGACACCTATCAATGGAGCACTTTTGAAAACAACTACACCAATGAATCTAATGGCAGTGTTAAGGGATCATTGATCTCCGAAAACGAAGAGAAACGAAACTACCAAAACTTCTTTATTGAAGCAGAACATTCGATTAGTTCGAGGCTGTTTTTAACAGGAGGCTTAAACGCCAATTTCACAAATTATGATCTTGAAAATTCTTTTCAGATGGATGGATCCGATATTAGTGGGTCATACGGTTTTGATCCCATCTGGTCACCAAAAGCAGGATTGAACTACAAGCTCACCAACCAATCCTACTTCTTAAACGTAAGTCATGGATTCTCACCTCCCAGTTTGGAAGAAACCTTGTATCCAGATGGTCAGATCAACCCAGGCATTGAACCAGAAAGTGGCTGGAATTTTGAAATCGGAACCAGAGGCTCCATCGGTAAATTCAGCTATGACCTGGCTACCTACTACATGTACATTCAGAACTTACTGGTGGCACAACGTACCGCTGAAGATGCGTATATTGGTGTGAATGCTGGCACCAACAACCATCTGGGCTTGGACCTTTTGCTTAACTATTCGGTCCAGCTATCTGCCAGCCATTCACTTAATCTCTTCTACTCCGGCGCTGTGATGCATTACCGATTTGGTGAATTTGAAAACGATGGGGAAGTCTTTGATGGAAACGAACTGACAGGGGTACCGCAGCATCAATCGAACATAGGTCTGGAGTTGACTGGAAATGATGGTTTCTATGGCAATGTAAATGGTCAGTACGTCGGGTCCATGCCTATGAATGACGCGAACTCATTGTATAGTGATGACTATTTTCTACTGCGAACAAGACTCGGTTACTTGCAGTCTATTGGAAATTTTGAACTGGATCTTTATGCAGGCGTAGACAACCTTACTGACACGAAGTATGCTTCCATGATCCTGATCAATGCCACCGGATTCAATGGTGCGGCTCCTCGCTATTATTATCCAGGAGCACCTAGAAGCTTCTATGCAGGTATTCGGCTGAGTTATACTTTCAAAAAGTAAAGCCCCGTTTTTGGCTTCTTGATACAAGTAATTTATTCCTTTAGATTTAGATCTTTTTAGAGATGCATGAAGCGTGTAAAACCTTTATGTTTACTGCTTTAAAGCTATAAATATGATTTTGAGTGCGCTTGACTGGTCTTTTGTGATCGGTTTTTTCATTATCTCTTTGGGGATAGGTATATGGTCAGCTCGATCTGGCAACAAAGACGCCAACGACTATTTCACTGCAGGCGGTAAAATGCCCTGGTGGCTTTTAGGCGTTTCGATGGTAGCCACTACTTTTTCTACAGATACGCCCAATCTGGTTACCGATATTGTTCGACAAAATGGTGTTTCCGGAAACTGGGCCTGGTGGTCTTTCCTATTCACCGGGATGTTAACTGTATTTGTATACGCCAGATTATGGAAAAAATCAGGAGTCGTCACCGATGTGGAATTCTACGAGCTCCGATATAGTGGTAAAATCGCCCGATTTCTCAGAGGATTTAGAGCCATTTACCTCGGGTTGATTTTCAATGTTATGATCATGGCCACAGTCTCGCTGGCAGCCATCAAGATAGGCGGCGTGCTATTGGGATTGAGTCCTCTGCAAACGGTATTAATCGCAGGCACAGTCACGGTAATTTACAGCTCACTTGGCGGACTTAAAGGTGTACTGATCACGGACTTCCTACAGTTCTTCCTTTCTATAGGTGGTGCTTTCATAGCAGCTTATGTAGCACTCAATCACCCAAAAGTAAATGGACTCAATAATTTACTTACTCACGAAAATGTGGTAGATAAATTAGACTTGTTCCCTTCTCCTTCCGACCCACAGGTATTTATCATGATCTTTTTGATACCGTTACTCGTGCAGTGGTGGTCTGTCTGGTACCCAGGAGCAGAACCTGGAGGTGGTGGGTATATTGCACAGCGGATGTTTGCTGCAAAAAACGAAGATCATTCCATTAAAGCAGTACTATTCTTCAATGCTGCGCATTATGCCATCAGACCATGGCCATGGATCATTGTCGCATTAGCATCGTTAATTGTATTCCCTGATTTGGATAGCTTCAGAACGGCCTTCCCTGGTGCCGGCAGTATTATCAATCATGATCTTGGGTATCCGGCCATGCTCACCTTCATTCCTTCGGGATTGCTAGGCTTGGTGGTTACTTCATTAATCGCCGCATACATGTCTACGATCTCCACACATCTCAACTGGGGAGCATCCTACATTGTAAACGACTTTTATAAGCGATTCGTGAAACCTGAAGCTTCGCAAAAAGAAATGCTGACTCTGGGCAGAGTCATTACGGTCGTATTGATGGTTTTCACCATGATCTTTGCATTGCTTTTAGACAATGCCCTTGGAGCATTTCAGATCTTATTGCAAATAGGTGCTGGAACAGGACTCATTTTTATCCTAAGATGGTTTTGGTGGAGAGTCAATGCTGCTAGTGAACTTTCAGCAATGATCATTAGCTTCTTGGTGGCTATCTACTTTGGGTTGGTTCACAAACCTCTCGGATTCGAACCATTGGCCGATTGGATGCAGCTAGTGATAGGTGTGGGTATTACCTCCATCACATGGATTGTGGTAAGCTTTGTCACAGCTCCTACCAGCATGGAAACACTGGTCAAATTCATCAACCAGGTCAACCCGGGAGGTCCTGGATGGAAGTCCATCATGACAAAAGCCAAAGCAGAAGGCTTTGAGCTTACTGCCAAGACAGAATCATGGAAAGTACCTGTTGGTATCTTATGTATGATAGCTGGTACTGTTGGGATTTATTCTTTCCTAATGGGAACGGGCCTGTTCATCTATGGACAAACCTTAAATGCCTCTATTTTGATGGTCGTTGCAGCATTATCTGTTGTCGTCTTAACAAGACTATGGCCTAAACTGAGTTAGACTTCCAACAGTTCTTTAAAATGAAAAAAGGCCCCAACAGAATGTCAGGACCTAGCTGCCAATGTTTTGTGTTTTTGAGTGCAATGAGTTGTTCATCGCACTAGCAGCAAGGACCTAAAAATCACTATAAATTCAAAATAATTCCCTGTAAATCAACCGATTAAGACATAAAAATACCTAAATATAGGTATCATTATCGGGCACTCCTTTTTAAAAAATCAGGTTCATTTGCATCAATCCACTGTGGGGGGTTACTTCAAGATTTTTCAAATTAATCTTTACCGGACCTGGCCCCTGGTGAAGCGTACCAAACCAAACACCTTCCTTTTCAACCCAGTCCTCCCAGGTGAATTTCAATCCGCCCACAGGAACAATACTCACCCACATTTTCCAGTATTTAGGTCGGTAACTTTCATCCAGCACCCATAAATACGAATCTCCAGGAGTAACACCGCCACTGCTGTACGTAACAAGAAGCCCCGGACCATCTTCTGTTTCTACATAGCTTCTAGTGGTTCCAGGATCTCGCACCTTAAATGGCGCTACCAACCAAAATGAGTCATTCGCAAATAAAGCCCAGGCATCGTCTATTGCAGATCGCTTATCGTCATCTTCGAGTTTTTCACCCTGATGATAAGCCTGACCATCAAGTGTTTTGGTCTTAAATACCACCTCGTAATCACTCCACTTCACTTCCACACTATCCTCCTTTCGATTCCAAACAAAATGGTGTCCTCTTGGAAACGACCATTTGATCACATCAAGTTCCTGATAGGCTTTGTCATTCATAGCTTCCAACATTCGGTCCGCAAGCTGCTCGGCCTTTGGTCCCTTTTCGCCTTCCGGTAAAGGCTCACTAACAATTTGCACTCCTACAATGGCTGCAGAAACCAATATTAGAAGAACTGCAAAGACATTTAATAAGAATTTTTTCATAGAGGTTTACTTTCTAAACAAATTAGCAACTTCATCTGGAATCCGTTTGGGACGTAAGCTTTTGGCATCTATCATACACCACTGTGACTTGCAACTTACCAGTAGTTCTTCATCGCGGTAAAAGTCTACCTGCCGATAGCTGCGAACGCCACTCATTTCACCCACAAAGGTGACGGCTTGAATGACATCCCCCATTTTTGCTTGTTTTTTATAAACAATGTGGTGCTCCAGTACCATCCACAAGTTTTGTTCTTGAATTTCCGCACTTGTCTGCTTCCTCCAATGCTCTTCGGAAATATCCTGAACCCACTTGAGATAGACGGTATTATTTACATGATGTAGCTGGTCAAGATCTGACTCACCTACCTCAATTTCCTTGTAATGCTTTACTGGTTCTGTCATGAGGTTTTCCAAAATCTCAGTTCAAATGTAGTTCCCTCTCCTAACTTCGATTTTACCTTAAGGTTTCCTTTATGTGCGCGCATCACCTGCTTGCTGTAGCTCAACCCAATACCGGAACCCTCTTTCTTGGTGGTAAAAAACGGAATAAAAATATTGTCAAGCGTATCCTGATCCATCCCTGGCCCATTGTCTTTGACAGACAGTACGATTTCGTTCGCATATCGGTTTAACGTCAACTCTAACCGACCATCGTTCTGCACGGTTTCACTGATGGCTTCAGAGGCATTTTTGATCAAATTGATAATGACTTGCTCGATCATTTCGGGATCCAGGCTCAGTAGCCAGTTCTTACCTTGAGGTTCATGATAGGAGATTGTGATTCCTAACTTTTCAAACTGCTTTTGTTCCAGTGAAACAATGTCCTTAACCAGCGTTTTGATGTCAGTCGATTCAAACTGTGGCTTTGGGACTTTAGCCAAATCACCATAGCTGGTTACGAACTTCACCAAGCCTTTACTACGCTTCTCAATGGTCTTCATACTGATCAGCAGGTCTTCTTCATCCTCCACACTCAACTGATCAATTGATCCTTCAGAGACCATGTCATTAATGACTTCAGCCAATGTCGAAATAGGAATTACCGAATTCTTGATTTCATGTGTCATCACCCGGATCAGCTTCTGCCATGCCTCTACTTCCTTCTGATCCAATTCCGAATTGATGTCATGAAAAGCAATCACTTTAAAACGCTCCTGATGGAGAATGATTTCTTTGGCCTGAATAGACAAATAGGTTAGTTCTTCTCGAATCTGCACTTTTAACAAAACCCTATCATTAATGGCCAGTTGCCTAACAGTGTTTGTAAGTTTTTCATCAATGCGATTTAGCGAATCCAACTTGGTAAAATGTGGCAGGTGAAAGAGCTCTTTGAATGACTGATTAATGAGGCTGACGTGTTCTGTGGTCACATCATAAGCCATCAGTGGCACTCCACTATGTTCCACTACAGTTTTCAAAAAATGGAAATTGGATTCCTTTTCATTTCTGATCCGAATAAACTCCGAAGTAATCACATTGAAAGCCTCATAAAGCTTTTTGGTTTTCTTACCCACCTGCGGATAGGTGTTGGTGAAATCACTTTGTTTAATAGCCAAAAGGAAATTACTCAGGTCTCGATCCGAACGCTCTACAAATCGCACCAGGCTGATGAGAACTAATACAAAGAAAAGGGTCATCCAGCCACTCAGTAACCAAAACGGCGTATAAACCCCAATGTAAATGGCGACTCCAGCGAATGTCAGGCAAAGTAAAATGCGAATGACAATATGAATTCTAAACCGATTCATATACCGTACTTTTTCATTTTGCGATAAAGTGTCGTACGTCCGATTCCAAGTTCTTCCGCAGCCTGAGATAAGTTTCCTCCCGATTTCTCAATGGCTTTGACCATGGCATGGCGTTCCACATCTTCCACTTTCAGTGATTGACTCGGTCTCGCTTTTCCCTTTCTACTGGGAAGAACATCTTCGGCTGAGATGGAACTACCTTCACTCATAATCACCGCTCGCTCGATCGCATGTTGGAGCTCTCTGATGTTGCCTGGCCAGGTATAATTGAGCAGTTGCTTTCGGGTACGATCTTCCATTTTTAAACCGCTCTTCTGATACCGCTCTCCATACATTTTCAGGAAATGATCAGCGAGTAACCCAATATCTTCTTTCCGTTCTCTCAACGGTGGCAGTTCGATTTCCACCGTATTGATTCGATATAGTAAGTCTTGTCGAAATCCACCCGAGTCAACCATGTCATAAAGCGGCTGATTGGTCGCACTTATAATCCGCACATCAAATGGCACGGGCCTGCTGGCTCCAACTCGTGTGACCATTTTATTTTGTAAAACGGAGAGCATTTTAGATTGCATAGGTGTAGATATATTGCCAATTTCATCCAAAAACAACGATCCATCATCGGCAATCTCAAACCGTCCCGGGCGATCGCTCTTCGCATCAGTAAAGGACCCCTTTACATGTCCAAACAGCTCTGACTCAAACAGACTCTCTGGAAGTGCTCCAAGGTCCACCTTGATCAACGCTTCTCTACTCCGGTCTGATCGGCGATGTATCTCACGAGCCACCAATTCCTTCCCGGTTCCATTTTCACCCAAAATCAGCACAGAAGCATCCGTATTGGCCACTTTATCAATCATAGTAAGCACTTTATCCATAGACGGACTGTCTGTCAGCAGCGACCCATATCCGGCATCTATGTCTTGATTCAGGGCTGATTCGCGACCTTCCAGTTTCTTGACTTTTTCATTGGACTTGGCCAATTGATAGACGGTGTTTACCGTAGACAACAGTTTTTCCTTTTCCCATGGCTTCACCAAAAAATCCACCGCTCCCAGCTTCATGGATTCTACAGCCAGCTTAATATCCCCATAAGCCGTATTCATGATGACATAGATGTCAGGACATAATTCCTTGATTTTTTTCAACCAGTATAAACCTTCATTTCCAGAAGTTGCGCCTACCTTGAAATTCATATCCAACAAGACGATATCGATCTGCTCACGCTTTATCATGCTTTCCAGCCTAACCGGAGAACTCTCCGTACTGACCTGATCATAATGCCTTTTCAACACCAAACGTGCTGTATGCAATACATCTGGATCGTCATCTACAACGAGAATATGTCCCTTATTCATTTTTTATAGGATAATGATTGATAAGTGAATTTGGTAGCAAGCATCTTACGAACCATGGCCAAACCAACAGAATGTTTCATAATAAAACAAGTAATTGTTTCAGAATGAAACAACCACACATCACAACAATATTCGTAACTAATTGATTTACAGAGCAATTAATCACATGGCACAACCCTTGACCTAAACAATTCACTCAGTCAAAAACCAAACTTATGCTTCGTAATTATTTCATCACGGCATTTCGCAATTTCAAGAACAATAAGGTCTATTCCTTACTCAATATTTTTGGACTTGGTGTCGGTCTGGCAAGTTGCCTGTTTGTCTTCACCATCATTCGTTATGAATATTCCTTTGATCATTGGCATGACAAAAAAGACCGCATCTATCGAGTCGTTCGTCATTACTATGGAGATAATGGAGTCGTGAGTCATTCTGGAAGCATCCCATACCCTACAGGTGATGAGCTCGTGCGAACCATTCCTGATTTTGAGAAGGTGGTGCAGTTTCATGGTCCTGAAAGTGAGAAAATTGCTTTTCAAGATGCGATTGGGAACTTTCAGGTTTTCAGAGAAGACAAAGTCCTCTACACTAACGAGAACTTCTTTGATGTTCTGGACTTCAAGATCTTAAAAGGTGCTGACAAAGCCTCCTTGGCAGAACCCTTTAAAGTATACCTCAGTGAAAGCATAGCCAAAAAATACTTTGATGATGAGAGTCCCATTGGTAAAACGCTCACTTTTAACAACAAGGAGCAATTAGAGGTGGTCGGTATCGTGGAAAACTGTCCCGATAACACCAACCTTCCTTATGACATCATTGTATCCCTTTCCACCCTCAGACGTAGAATGCCAGACGTATTTAAGGACAACTGGGGAATGACCTGGGCTTATTCCACCTATATCCTGGCCCCTGAAGCTACGAATATCAAGCAGCTGGAAGATAAAATGGAAGAAGCGCTGGAAGCTCATACCGATGAGGAAGATAAAGACAAACTTGACGTCAAGTTGCAACCTCTGGAGGAAATACATAATGATGAGCGCTATGGTGATGGCAACAATTATGTCACTCCTTCACTCATGATCTGGGCTTTCGTAATCCTTGGTGCTTTGATATTAGGAACCGCCTGCCTCAACTTCATCAACCTTTCTACTGCCCAGGCCATCAAGCGAGCAAAGGAAGTTGGTATTCGGAAGACGCTTGGTGGTCAAAAATTTCAGCTCATAGGTCAATTCCTATCTGAAACCCTGGTTATCGTATTATGTGCCATGGTCATAGCGCTAACGCTCGGTCAGGTGATGATTTCCAAATTCAATGAGTTCCTTGCTGAGATCGAATACAACCTTGAATACAGCGGAGAAATCATCTTCTTCTGTGTGGTTTTGGCCTTGTTCGTTACCTTCCTTGCTGGTTTTTATCCCTCGATCATTCTGTCTGGATACAAGCCCGTAGAAGCTTTATCGAATCAAATCAACATTAAGAAAGGAAGTGGCAACTTTAAACTTCGCAGAGTACTGGTAATCACCCAGTTTGCTTTTACCAATTTGATGTTAATCACCACCATCATCATTGCCAGTCAGATGAACTATATCAAATCTCGTGATTTGGGTTTTAGCTATGATGATGTAGTTATCGTCAGCTTCCAGGACGATCAGGCAGAGAAACTTGAATCAATCCTCGGAGAATACCAGCAGCAGAGTTATGTGCAGGACGCCACTATAAGCTATACCTGT
>JAMWZA010000145.1 GCA_024305105.1 Marinoscillum sp. | reverse complement strand
CTTTTGTTACGGCCGTGCAACCAGCAATCAACGCTTCCAGGAATATCACACTGAACGAGATTCAGTAGCATTTTTACTTATAACGCCTTCGTGTGTTGATAATCTTCACAATCTCTTATTCTCCAGATTGGGTTTTTTATTAGGTTTTTTATTAGCTTCGAAATTTGCCCGGTATAAAAAGTTATGAAAGTATCTCCTGATCAGCCGTTTCAAATTGTCTATTCACTCTTCGAGCATGAATATCTTGGGTTTCTGTTTGAATCCTTCGTGATTCAAATAAATGAGAAAGGGAACCTCACCTTTTCGCATCAAAACATCTCTGCGCAAAATGCTGATGAGTTTGATTCAGGGCTTGATGAAAACGACTATGAGCTGATCAAGACCATGGATGAAATGCAGCAAAAAGCTGTGTTTAATCACTTTCATAAAAAAAAGCTGCGGATGAATGAGTTCTTCCTGAAGGTCTTTGATAAGAAGAATGAAAACGAAGCGGACAAAATATTGAGGGATGAAATTGATCGTTACCTGGAGCGTAGAAGGTCCAGGGTTCTTTCACTCATGGCCGGCAAGCATCTCTATGAAATGGGCAAGGATGGTGAACCTGCCTGGAAGCAAATCAATATTTCTGAACAAAAGGCTTCCGTACTCTTTCATTTCAGGCGAAATGAGGAAAACACCCACTATTTCCCTACAATCAAACTAAATGATGAGAAAGTTCATTTCTACCAAAATGACAGCTTGCTTCTTTGTAAAGAGCCTGCCTGGTTAGTGGTGGACAATACCCTGTTTACGTTCGAAAAAGAGGTAAATGGCAAGAAAATCAAACCTTTTTTTAACAAGAAATTTATTCTCATTCCTAAAAATGTAGAGGAGACCTATTATAAAAAGTTTGTGGCTCCTTTGATTGCTTCATTTGATGTGTATGCCAAAGGGTTTGAGATCAAAACAGAGGCGTTTTCTCCAACTCCTGTGCTGTCATTTTCTGAGTTAGCGACTGCCAATCAGTCTACAGGCTCCTTGTTTGATATGAATAATAATGAAAACGGAGAGACATCCGCTTCTAAAATTCTCTTCGAGCTGAGCTTTAAATATGGGACCTATTCCTACAAGGCAGATAAGTTAAAGCAAGTGAGTGTGTCCGTGGAAAAGAATGCTGATGACTACATTTTTCACCGAATCAGGCGCAATTCATCTCAGGAAAAAGAATTTATCGAAACGCTCAATAAAACAGGTCTTCAACTCAAAAGCTCCAGGTCTACGCTGAACAAGACCAACGCGATCTCATGGCTCAATGAAAATCTGGAAAACCTTCGGGCATCAGGCTTTGAAATCAATCAGCAAGATGAGTCTGTCAAAAAATACTTCCTTGGATCAACCAATATTGATCTGGAAATTTCAGAAAACATCGATTGGTTCGACATCAAAGCCATCATACGGTTTGGGGATTATGAAGTGTCTTTCTCGGATATCCGTCAGTACATTCTAAATAAGCAAAGAGAGTTCAAATTACCCAATGGCGAGTTTGCAATAATTCCAGATAGATGGGTCGATGAATACAGTGACTTGTTTGCTTTTGCGAAAGAAGGTGATGAAAACCTCACTCTGAACAAGATGCATGTCTCTTTGGTGAAAGACCTTAAGGACAGCAACAACGCCAAGGTGGCGATGACCAGAAAACTGGAAAAGCTGATGGATTTCGATACCATCGAAAACGTGGAACTTCCTTCCGAATTTAACGGAGAGCTGCGACCTTATCAGCAGGCTGGATTTAACTGGCTACACTTCCTTAATGAATATGCTTTCGGTGGATGTCTGGCTGATGACATGGGTCTTGGTAAAACAGTCCAAACTCTTACTTTACTGCAGAGTGAGAAGGAAAAGGACAATGGTTCGACCAGTCTGCTTATTATGCCAACTTCGCTAATTTATAACTGGGAGATGGAAGCTGAGAAGTTCACACCCGAACTACAGATTTTGAACTATACCGGTACTAATCGTGACAAGGACCCGGAAAAATTTGCACGATATGACATTGTGATTACCAGCTATGGTATCACTCGGATTGATACCGATATTTTAAGTCAGTTCTATTTCAATTACATTATCCTGGATGAGTCACAGGCAATAAAAAACCCTGACTCAATCATTTCCAAATCCGTTCGTGAACTAAAGTCCAGAAGAAAACTTATTTTGTCAGGCACACCTATAGAAAACAGCACCCTGGATTTGTGGTCACAGATGTCGTTTGTTAATCCCGGCTTATTAGGGTCTCAGAAGTTCTTCAAAACTGAGTATCAAATACCGATCGAGAAGAAACGTGATGAACAACGAACTAAAAAGTTAAATGCACTAATTAAACCGTTCATTCTCCGACGGGAAAAAACACAGGTGGCAAAAGATCTCCCAGAGAAGGTGGAAAACATCCATTATTGTGACCTTTCTGAGAAACAACGGGAGTATTACGACAAGGAACGCGATCAATACCGAAATAAAATACTGGATGTGATCGAACATGATGGCATTCAAAAATCCCAAATGATCTTACTTCAAGGTCTTACTAAACTGCGTCAAATTGCCAACCACCCAACCATGGTGGATGAGGGTTATGAAGGTGATTCGGGTAAATTTGAAGATATCTGCCACATGATCTCCAATGCGCTCGGCAAAGACCACAAGCTGCTTATTTTCTCACAATTTGTGAAGCACCTGAAAATTGTAGAGAAGTACTTAAAGGATGAAAATATCAACTACTCATATCTGGATGGATCAGTTAAAGATCGTAAAGGAGAAGTGGAGCGTTTTCAAAACAATGATGACGTAACTGTATTCCTTATTTCATTAAAAGCAGGAGGACTAGGTTTGAACCTGACACAGGCAGATTATGTGTTCCTTCTAGATCCCTGGTGGAACCCGGCTATCGAAGCACAAGCTGTGGACAGAGCACACCGAATAGGTCAAACTAACAAGGTGTTTACCTACAAGTTCATCGCCAGAGACACCGTAGAAGAAAAGATTCTTAAACTTCAGCAAAACAAACTTCAGTTGGCACAAGATCTGATCACTATTGAAGAAAGTTTCGTTAAGAGCCTTAGTAAAGAAGACATTACGAAACTCTTCGATTAAGAATCCAGATAACCCTGCGTTTCGACTAAACATTCCATTTTTCACGTTGTTTAATGTAACTTCAGAGGGATGGATTTGAAGATGTTGAGTGATCACCTTTAAACAAGAAATATTTGGTGTTAGTATAGGGAAGTTTTCCGCTGCGTTGTTAATACGACACATGGTCAGAAAACTGGGATTATACTGCCTCTTGATAAACCTTACTCTCTTCGGTGCAATGGCCCTGCCAACAAATGGCCATGGTCAAACGAAGATTGGGTTTGTAATGCCAGAAAAAACCAAGAAGGTGGTGATTCCATTTGAGATGTACAATAACCTGATTGTGATCCCTGTGACTATCAACAAAACATTGACACTCAAATTTATCCTTGACACAGGCGCAGAGTCAGCTATCTTAACGGAAAAGCTTTTTGGAGACCTCCTAGGACTAGAATATGTACGTCAGATCAACATTAATGCTCCGGGTATAGAGGACTCTCTTCAGGCATTTGTTGCAACGGACATCCTTATGGAACTTCCTGGAGGAATAGAAGGTAGAGGTTTGAACATGCTGGTACTTAAGGAAGATTACCTTGAGCTGAATAAAAACCTGGGTGAAGAAGTCTATGGAATCATCGGTTATGATGTCTTTAGTCGATTTACTGTAAACATAAATTATGATGATTATGAACTGACAGTGTATCGCCCTGAGCATTTTAAGCCCCGAAGAAATGATGCTAAAATACCCATGGAGATCGTCAATTCCAAGCCATACCTTCATATGAAGGTTATGCAAAAAGGGAAAGAGGATACGGTAACGCTCATGGTTGATTCCGGAGCTAGTCACGCCATGTTATTGGATGTAGATAATACGGAGGAAATAATCATCCCTAAAGAAGTCATCACTACGTCTCTTGGACATGGACTTGCCGGAGAGATACCGGGCTTTCTTGGTAGAATGGGGTCTTGCTCGCTTGAAGAGTTTAGTTTTCAAGAACCATTAGTTTCTATTCCAATGTCTGGTAGCTACATGAAAGCTATTCTGCGTGGTTCCAGGCAAGGAACCGTAGGTGGAGATATTTTATCCAGACTAAATACCACGTTCGATTATGTCAATAATACCTTCTACGCTTCCAAAGGAAATCGGTACAAGGAAAGTTTTGAATTCAATATGAGTGGAATGATTTTGTCAGTCGTTGGGGAGAGTCTGGACAGTATTGAAGTAACAAGAGTGCGGAAGGAATCACCAGCTGACCAAGCAGGAATTCAATCAGGTGATATCATCAAGAAAATAAACGGTAAAAATCTTTACAATAGTACGTTCTCCTCTATCAATGCACTTCTTCGTTCTAAAGACGGCAAAAAAATTCGCGTGGTGCTCTGGAGAGGTAATAAAAAAATGAAACTAAAGTTCTGCTTAAAGAGATTGATATAATATTGTAATCTAAAGATTTCCGAATGTACGACATAGCCATCGTAGGCGGAGGCTTAAGTGGATTAATCAGCAGCATATTATTATCCAGAAACGGCTTCTCAGTAGTGTTATTAGAAAAAAATGAATACCCATTTCATAGAGTATGTGGTGAGTACATTTCTAACGAAGTGATCCCATTTTTGGAAGAACACGATCTTTACCCGTCAGCGTTTTCTCCAGCCAAAATTGATAAGTTGACAATCAGTTCAACGAAAGGTTCATCGTTCCATACCGATTTAGATTTAGGAGGTTTTGGAATCAGTAGATTTACATATGACGAATGGTTAGCCTCCATGGCCAAAAACTCCGGTGTTGAGCTTTATGAACAAACCATGGTCAGTTCAATAGAGCAAAGAGAGACCTTCTGGCGTATTAGCACCTCATCAAAGGATGTTTTCGAATCAAAAGTGGTAATTTCTGCTCATGGTAAACGGTCCAAAATTGATCAAAAACTCAACAGGCCTTTTCTTCAAAAACACTCACCATACGTGGGGGTCAAGTATCATGTGAAAACGGATTACCCCTCCGACACCATCTCACTACATAATTTTAAGGGAGGATACTGTGGCTTTAGCAAGATTGAAAAGGACCTTTACAATATTTGTTATTTAACACATCGAGACCAACTCAAAGAAGCAGGAAGCCTTGCCAGCTTTGAGTCGAATGTCTTATTAAAAAATCCACATTTAATGTCTTTGTGGGAGAACTCTGAGTTTGTCTTTAACAAGCCAGAAGTGATCAATGAAATATCTTTCAAGCCAAAAGCACTGATTCATGAAGGCATACTGATGGTAGGCGATGCGGCTGGCATGATTACTCCACTCGCAGGAAATGGCATGGCTATGGCTATTCGCTCTGCTGCCATTTTGTCCAATGTGATTCGAGACAACCACACAAACAACTCCTTTGATCTCCAAAAAATTTATTCGGACTATGAGAATCACTGGAACTCCTATTTCAAAAAGCGTCTTTGGAAAGGCCGACAGATACAGCGTCTCTTCTTCGGGAGTTCTGCCTCATCTTCAGTGGCTGTGATTACGGGAAAGCTTTTTTCCAATATTACCCGATCTATAATCAGGCAAACACACGGGGAGCCATTCAGCACAGCGTCAGCCAGGTAAAAAAGGCGTTTAAACAGACCGCTGAGGTAAAATTAAGTCGCATGGTATTGTCAAAATTTGCTCTCTCCTTATCGTTTCGGACCTGCCAATACCAATAACCAAAGAACACCAACACTGGGGATAGCGCTACTAAAAACAAAAAGGAAATGGTAGAATTAAAATATATGAGGAAGAACCAAAAAAACATGCCAACGGAAATAGTGAAGCAAATAGCAGTGAAGTGAAATGTCCCTAAAATACCCAGAATCAGACTCATGGTTATATCACCTCGCTTTTCATCCTCCTCATGCTGATAAATCTGAGTCATAGGGTATGACCCAAATAACAACAATGAACTGAGCAGACCGGCCCACTGTACTTGTTGACTCATGAGAATCTCTGAATAACCCATTCCAACACACACCATAAGAAAAGTGAAATACCCCTGAAAAAAGCCTGCCGTTAACCAACCGAGAATTGGTCTTTTTTTCAATCGAATATTCGGGTGACTATAAGCCTTACTTACCAATCCATAAATCAGTAACATCCATCCAAAAAGCCAGGAAATACTTACCCCAATAACAATGGCCATAAGGTCCATTATCCAGGACACATAGTACAACTCCTTAGTGACTTTTGGTGGAACTTTTACTCCACCTATGCTTCCTTCATCTTTATCAAAATAACTGTTGTATCCATTGCTCGCAGGATATAAGAGAAAATGGAGTAACACAAACACAATCGTAAAGTCGACCCAATCAATGGCTGGCAGACAAGCCACTGCAAATAAAAAAACAGGCAGCAGAAAAAAGGAGAAAGGAAACCTTAAATGAATGATGGTAGACTTTTTCATAAGATGAGTGAACCTCTTGCGAAAAGTTAGTTATTATTACTTAGCTTCAACTTATATGATGTCATACATTTCTTCGATAGGAACTGCAGTCCCCAAAAATAAGATTCTCCAAAGTCAAATTAGTGACTTTATGGTGCGTCATCTTGCTTCCAATGAAGAAACCGAAAAAGCCATCAGGTTATTCTATCGGGCCAGTGGTATCAGCTCCAGACATTCGGTCATTGCCGATTTTGGGAAAGAAATCACTGATTATTCCTTCTTCCCAAAAAATAGTGATTTGGAACCTTTCCCGACGGTTTCGAAACGAATGAGCCTCTACCAACAAGAAGCCGTACCTCTGGCACTTGATGCTATTCGAAATTGTGTTAGCTCGTCACAATTATCAGAGGTTACTCACTTGATCACCGTTTCCTGCACAGGAATGTATGCGCCTGGAATCGATATTGAAATCATCGAGCAGCTGGGTCTCAAATCTGACATACAGCGAACGGCCATCAATTTTATGGGCTGCTATGCCGCCTTCAATGCATTGAAGGTAGCAGATGCGCTCATTCAATCTAACCCAGCGTCGAAAGTGCTTGTAGTTGCTGTAGAATTGTGCAGCATTCACCTGCTAAAAAACACTTCTGAAGACAGCCTTTTATCCAATGCGCTGTTTGGAGATGGGGCAGCAGCCGTTTATCTGACCAGCCAACCAAATGGCCTTTCCCTGTCACTCAAATCATTTTACTCTGATGTTGACACTGATGGTAAACAAGCGATGGCGTGGCACATTGATGACTTTGGATTTTCGATGACTCTGAGCAGTGAAGTGCCTGAAGTAATAAAACGTGGAATTGGATCTTTGACCAAAAAGCTATTGGGTAAACTAAATCTATCGGTTAATGAAATTGAACATTTTGCGATCCATCCAGGTGGAAAACGTATTCTTCAGGTCATAGAAGAGGAGCTAGGTTTAAGCAAAGAACAAAACGCTGGAGCATACGACGTAATGAAGCGGTATGGAAATATGAGCTCCCCAACTGTGCTCTTTGTCTTAAAAAGCCTACTTGATAATTTGAGTCCTAGTGATGTGAACACCAATGTGCTCAGTTTTGCCTTTGGTCCAGGGTTAACCATGGAAAGCATGCTCTTAAAAGTACATCAGCCATGAACTTAAGTAAGCGATCGGAAGAGCAGGAAATCATGGATGATCTCAACATATCGGGAGATGTGGTGCCCCAAACACTTCAAGAACTAGACACTATTAACCGATTTCTTGGCGGAAATAACATCAGTTTATCAGCGCTTAAAAGCTTAAAAAAGACATGTGAAATCAATACACTTGTAGACCTGGGGTGCGGCGGAGCAGACATTCTCATCCAGATGAGTAAAATAAGCCCCAATACAGCATTTACAGGAATTGATGCAAACCCTCACATCGTTGACTATGCACGTAAGCATGCGAGTTCCTACAGCAATATTGAACCTCTTTGTGAAAATATTTTCTCTGATTCATTCAAGAAAAGAGAATTTGACATCATCCATTGCTGTTTGTTTTTACACCACTTCACTCATGAGGAGCTAGTAAGCCTGTTCAGGCAGTTCAAGGCTCAGGCTCAAAAAGCCATCATTGTTAATGACTTGCATCGACATTTTCTTGCGTATTATTCCATTAAGCTAATCACCAGACTATTCTCAAAATCTTATATGGTTAGAAATGATGCAGCAGTATCTGTAGCTCGTGGGTTTAAGAGAGTAGAAATTCAGCAGATCCTTGCAGATGCTGGAATCACCGATTATTCACTATCCTGGAAGTGGGCCTTTCGGTGGAAGTTGGTCATCACTTGTGACTGACAAAAGGATTTATCAACGCTACTTCCACTGATTCTGATAACAGTTTTTCATAACTGACTGTCAGGTATTGATCCGCAGGGTTTGGGTTAACCTCCAGTGATATTTCGGGCACCGAACCATTTGTTTCGTCCTAATTCTCCTTCAAGAACCATTGATAAATGTTAGCCGATCCGGCAACAGATAGATAAACTCTACAGCAATTCCGAAATCCAACCTATCATTTACTATTGTACCCAGTTATTTCTGAGGAGCAATTTCATTCTGAGATGGAAATTGAATTGCCATCAAATGATAACGTCTGATCATCGGTGTCTATTACTCCATCTATTTCCGTCTGCAATACCTCAAGAGCAGCCTGCACATCGGTAGATGTCAAAGTGCCAGATGAAGTGACATTCACTTCATCTGGCTATTTGATCATCTGAGTCAACAAATGCATCAACGTCGGATTGAATCTCTAATAGGGCATCCTGAACGTTTGTTGAAGCAATGTTGCCATCTGGGGTTACTGACACCTCGGTTGCTGTTTGATCGTCTGTACCCGATCCACCAAGTCCACTTAAGTCTACGCTGTTGGCTCCACTAATACTGAGTGAAGTGCCAGAAAGCGACTGGCTATCGGTATTGTCCATGTATATCGATAAGTCTATGATTGTGGCCCCTGAATTATCGGTTATGGTCAGGTCATTATCTGAAAGGGATAAATCTTGAATCTCATTTTGACTGTCTAAATCACCAGTATTATTGATTGTACCATCGGCAATCGATAGTCCGGTATCTGCTGAAAGCTGCTGAGTGCTCAAAGCGGTCCATACATCGCCAGACCAGTAGTAAAAAAGGGTGTCTTCGGTATCAAACACCAAAAGGCCGGCATCTTCCTCAGCGCTGAGAGCGCTTATAAAAGTATCAGCGGTTCGCTGAGCAGTGCTTAATTGTGGTATTAAAAAGCCTTGATTTCCATCAGGAGATACCAGTTGTAATACGGCATTAGGGTTTGGCATTTCTGTTCCAATTCCGACAGAGTTTTGGGCTGTTGTGTGAAGTCCGATGAATAGGAAAACAACAGCCAGCAAGAGGTGTGAACGGTGATTCATTTCGATGAAGTCTTCTTATAGGCAGACCAAATGTAGTGAATCACTGTTCAATTATATCATTTTTTATATATTAAATTTAAATTTACCATTATTAGGGTAGTGAATATCCTTGTTTTTAATGTTTAACGACCATTTTAATCGATATGACCCGACTCCTATTTTGAATATCAAGGATGTTCAGGAAGTATATTCCATTTTGAACCGACTGACAGTCCCACTGGACATCTTCTATTAATGAGGCATCGTGAACTTTACTAAACATTTCCTTGCCATTAATATCCAGTACTCGAATGAGGTGCCCATCTAGTTGGTCTGGAATTTGCAATCTTATAAAATCAGACGCCGGGTTTGGATAGGTCGTAACATTCAGTTTCCATCCAATGGAGAGTAGATTGGTACGCTCTACGAAAATACCATTCTCAGTCACTGTAGCCTGTAATTCGATCGTATTATTGGAAGCACCCGCTTCACCAATTTCGAACTCCACATAAGAATCAGGGTCCATTGGGATCCCCGGATACTCAATGTTGAAACGGTACAACCCCGAAGGAATATTCTCTATTCTGAAACGGCCTTCATCATCTGATTCGACATAAGCAATCAATTTAAATTCGCCATCTTCCTGACCCGTTCTTCCTCTAGGTACAAACCTTCTAATGGAACAACCCGCTCTTTTCACTTTTCGACGAGCCTCTATTCTTCCATCACTTTCATCTGCACCAAAGTCTGCCTCTACCGCTCCTGCCAACGTACCAGACCCATCATCTGGATTCAAAGGAGGAGGAATCACGGCCATACTCAACGTATCTTGCAAATCTCCGGTAAACTTCAACGTATCTGCCTCCTCCCACAAGAAAGTGTTTTTATAGTAAGTAGGTAGGTACAACTCTGGGTTTGAGCGGATAGCTATGAGGTATTCTCCAAGCAGCAAGTTTTCGAACAGCGCTGTTCCATTTGTAAATACGAGACCCGCAGGATTGATTAACCCATTTTCTAACTTAGGAATACTGTCAAAAGGAACTCCTGGACCTCTGTTTCTCAGTGCATAGGCCGCTCCTTCATCTGGAAGTAATACATCATCTGCATAAACAGCAATTTGCAAATCAGCAGTGGCCCACAGCTTCACAGGAGCTGACTCCATAAGCAGATCTGGCAACAGCTCATTGGTAATTTGAAGCTTGTAAATCCCCATCGATTCGTAATCCAGCGTTTCCACCTGGTAAAAGGAGTTGGTACCCGTTTCAATTGGGCTGAATGATTTTTGATAACTCTTCAGAGAATCAATCAACCATTGATACTCATTTTGTTCACCGCCCACATTGACCTGAAAGAAATAGGAGGTACCCTTCCTCAATGCCAAACTATCTTGCTCACCAATAACAGCTTGTGGACTGTATTCTTCTGAGTCAGTAAAAAAGCCCGCATTTCCTTCCAGATCACCAAAGTCTAGTTGATTATCTGCCACATTTAAACTGGTCAGTGCCGTCAATGAAGTCAATAGGGGTATGCTATTCAATTCATTGGATGAAAGGTCCAAAAGCTCCAATGAATCCAAGCCAAGTACAGTATTGGTCAAGTTTCCTGTCATTCCTTTGGCAGAAAGATCCAGTTCAGTAATACGATCACCTTCTACTACCACTTCTATCCGCTCTCCCAATGAAAGTGTGTTCCAGTCAACTTCCGTGTTTGACCAGGATTCTCCATTCATCTCCAGATAGATAGTAGATACAGTGACCGAGTCTTGCTCCAATGGTGTGTAATTCGCAATTACATTTGGTACTGATCGACCTGGATTCAAATTACTCTCAGCGTCTTCAGCAGTGAAGTAGATATCATATCGAGATAATCTGGTAAAATCTGATGTAATTGTTTCCGTGAGAACTTCTTCAGCTATTTCATAAGTAAAAGATCCTGATGCAACCTGACCTGCAAGTGGTTCCCCGCCATTGGCAGCATCTTTCATTTGCATGGCATTTGGTAGGTTGTTCCCATCTTCCAAAACCACCATATAGACAGTACCTGGTTCGTTCAGGCTATAAGTAACAGCTAGTTCATCTCCTACAATAGCAACATTCAACTCCTGAAAATTAGGAGCGTTATTTGGTTCGGCAATTGTAAAAACTGCATCAGATGTATCGCCTACATTGTACCCTGAAACAGTCGCCCGAATCAGCGCGGTGGTTGAAACAGGTTGGCTGACAGTCCATTGAAAGGTACTGTCTCCATAAGATGACAATGAAGCCTGTGAGAGCAAGTACGGGAAGGTGGTTCCTCCGTCTAAACTCAACTCAAACCGTAGGATATCGGAAGCCAACAATTCGGTAACTTCAAAAGACACTGGGTAAGACTCATTCTGTATCCACTGCTCCCCGCCATTGGGACTGGAAATTGTAACGGACCTGTTTACAGATCCTATAGTAAATACTGCATCCGAAGTGTCACTTAAATTTTGTGTGGTGTTCTCCACAAGAATTAAGGCATTTTCTGTTGGTGAATCCGCCACTTCCCAAACCATCGAATTGTTTGGGTAGGTAGTGCCTGAAGTCCCTGATGACAATGCTGTAAATGTTTCACCACCATCAGTACTCAAACTAATCGTTACTGCATCAGCGCTTTCCCATTCCTGAGCTTGCCATGTAATGGTTTCATTCGTGCCAATCTCCATAAACTCTCCGCCATTGGGACTGGTCACTGTGACGGATGGATCCACGAATGCTTCAATCACGAAATAATTGTTGCTTACGTCGTTTACTCCAGCCGTTGTATTTTCTATTTGAATCAATGCGGTATTGGACACACTGTCAGGTACCATCCAGGTATAGGTCTGGTTGAAATCAGACGATATGCCTTTCGTGATTAAGGCATAAGGACTGTCCTCCACAGAAAGGCTAATGGCAATACTATCAGATGCTTCCACATTGAACTCCTGCCACAGGATCTCCACTTCGTCTCCCACGGTATAGGTGTTACCGCCATTTGGAGAGGTTACCGTAATAGAAGGCTCTAAATCTGCTAACGCACCAGAAACCACCCAATTTGGAACGGTGTTCGCACCAGTAGCTCCTGACCAGGTTCCTGGAATATTGGTAATGCTTCGGTCAGGTAAATCGGTACCGCTTTGCAAGTCGAATCGATAATAAGCAAGAAGGTTTTCCGAGTCTTCTGGCACCGTAGTAGAAATGTACTCCTGAATCTCCACAACCGTACGTGCGTCATTCCATATTCTCAACTCATCTATATCTCCAGCAAAGTAAAATGGACTGCCACTCGGTTGCTGACCGATGGTCATCGCCGTAGCACTTTGTAAATCTCGCGTACCAAGTCCTGATTGATTGGCAAGTAGCTCTCCATTTAGGTAAATAACAGCCGAATCACCTGCTCTGACTAAAGCAAAATGATACCAGGTGTCTAACTCTACAGGATCAGTAGTCGTTAAATCCGGAGTATTGCTTCCGATATAAGCGGCAATGTGGCCATCTGTCTGAATGTATACCCCTTGAGAACCTGCTGTGCTTCCATTAAAGTCCGCTATCAAGACTCTGCTCGTGCTTAAATCAGTTACTTTAAACCATGTTTCTATGGTGTAGGCTCCGGTCCCAAAATTAAATGTCTCTACACTGTCCAGTGTCACTTTGTCGTCCGTCCCATCAAAGCTCAGTGCTCTTCCAGGGGGAATGTAATTGGTGCCATACCGAGCCTGAGAAGGCGTACTCAATGTCGCATTTACCGCCAAAACGCGCCACCAGAAACCAGTATTGCTACCAATGGTAATTGTGGTCAATTCTGTAGTGTTAGCTGCCAGGCCAGTTGTATAATTGGTCCAGGTCTGTTGATCGGATGAATATTGCACCGTGTAGCCAGTCTCCGCAGTATCGTTATCTGTCCAGTGAAGAGTAATTGATCCATTCGAGTTCTCCAAAGTGTAGAGATCTGAAGGTCCTATTGGTGCTCCGGCAATGGAAAAAACTGCATCACTTACATCCGAGATAGATTCGGTCGTATTGGTAATTCGCACCAATGCCTGCGCAGTTATCGTTGAAGGCACTGTCCAATTATAAGTATCGCTCGATACCTCAGCATAAGTCCCACTAAAAATCTCAGTATAAGAGGTGCCATTGTCTGTGGAGTAATCGATCACCACATTGTCGGTACCAGCCCAGGCAGAGCCTAACGTCCACCCGATTTCCTGAGTACTGCCTATTGGCAATACTTCTCCTCCGTTTGGATAATAGACCGAAATAGCCGGACATGTAGAACAAATTGTGAAAGAAAGAGTGGTGTCGGATACCGCTCTGGAAGTGTTCCTGACAATCAGCTTGACAGAGGTACTCTCTATCGCAGGAACCGTCCAGTTATAGGTAGAGGAATCTCCATTGTTAGCTAAAGAAAGATGATTCAGCGATATGATATTTGCGGAGGAAGCTCCTCCATCCAAACTATAGCGTAGGTTAAAGACGTCATTGGTTCCTAAGTCAGCATTTAGCCACGTAACTGGTAAAGTGGATCCTTGTAACACATATTGACCATCCGTTGGGGACAACAGATCAACATTTGGTTCAAAGTAAACGCGGATTGCAGAACTCGTATCGGATACCGAACGACTGGTATTGCGAACAATGAAGGTGATGTCCTGATCCAAACTAGTCCCAAAATCAGGAATCGTCCAGGTGTAAGTGGAAGAATCGCCATTGTTGGTTAAAGAAAGATGATTCAGTGATATGATATTGGCAGAGGAAGCTCCTCCATCCAAACTGTAGCGAAGATTGAAAACATCGTTGGTTCCCAAGTCAGCATTTAACCAGGTGATGTCTATCGTTTCAAAAAACTTGCGCTCTTCTGTCCCTTCTGGTGATAGAATGGATACATCTGGCTCGAAGTAAACCCGGATTGCAGAACTCGTATCGGATACCGAACGACTGGTATTGCGAACAATGAAGG
>JAMWZA010000144.1 GCA_024305105.1 Marinoscillum sp. | reverse complement strand
TTCGAACCACCGACTCACGGATTTTCAGTCCGATGCTCTACCAACTGAGCTACAGCACCTTGTTAAGGAGGTGCAAAACTAGAGTAATTTTTAAAACGTGCAAAAATATTTTACTTAAAATCGCAAGAATAAAACCCAAAAGAATATGATCGCTCAAATAGCCTTTGTGGCCGTACTTGGATTTTTTGGATTTTTACTGTTTCGCAGGATCCAAAGAATCAGAAAAAATATTCAGATTGGAAAACCCCAGCCAATCGATGACAACAAATCCGAAAGATGGAAAACGATGCTCCTGGTAGCCTTTGGACAAAAGAAAATGTTCAAAAGGCTACTTCCGGCATTTTTTCATTTATTGATCTACATTGGATTTATCCTCATCAACATCGAGGTGCTAGAAATCATTATTGATGGGATCACCGGTGGTCACAGAGTGTTTGCCCCACTTCTTGGGTCCTTTTACACTGGTCTTATTTCGTTTTTTGAAGTGTTGGCGGTATTGGTTATTGTGGCGTGTGTGGCCTTTCTAATCCGTAGAAACATACTCAAAGTGGACCGTTTTCATCATATAGAGATGAAAGGATGGCCTACACTAGATGGAAACCTAATTCTTGTGATCGAAATAGTGTTAATGGCGGCCATTCTATCGATGAATGCCGCTGACCAGGTTCTTCAGGAGCGTGGTGCAGATCATTACACACAAACCGGAACATTCTTAATTAGCGGAATGCTTACTCCGCTATTTGATGGCTTAGGTTTCGGCGGACTGCTCATAGTGGAGCGAGCAGCCTGGTGGTTTCATATAGTGGGGATTTTCGCCTTTGCCGTGTATGTAACTTACTCCAAGCATTTACACATCTTCATGGCTTTCCCCAATACCTTCTATAGCCGACTCACTCCCAAAGGAAAAATGAACAACATGGATGAGATTACTAACGAAGTAAAAATCATGTTGGGAATGAGCACGGGTGAAGATGCAGGCACTCCTCCTCCAGAAGGAATGAAATTTGGAGCGAAAGACATCAACGACCTTACATGGAAAAACCTGATGGAAGCCTACTCCTGTACCGAATGTGGACGATGTACCAGCGAGTGCCCAGCCAACCTTACTGGAAAGAAATTGTCGCCTCGAAAAATCATGATGGATACCCGCGATCGTATGGAGGATGTTGGACTCTCCATACAAAAAGGAGATAAAGGCCTTGAAGACGGAAAGTCATTGCTGGACGATTACATCTCTAGAGAGGAATTAAATGCATGTACTAGTTGCAATGCGTGTGTAGAAGCCTGTCCTGTCAACATCAACCCACTGGATATTATTCTGCAAATGAGACGATACGTGGCAATGGAAGAGTCTGCAGCACCTCAGTCCTGGAACATGATGTTTCAAAATGTGGAGACGAATTTTGCACCCTGGAAGTTTGCTCCAACCGACCGGTTCAACTGGGCTCAGGAATTGAAAGAAAAATAAACACCGAATTACTCAAAAAAAGATATTAACGATGACTGAAGATATTCAAATACCAACAATGGCCGATTTGGCAGCAAAAGGAGAACAACCTGAAGTCCTATTTTGGGTAGGATGTGCAGGGTCTTACGATGAACGCTACAAGAGCGTAACCAAAGCCTTCGTAAAGATCCTCAACAAGGTGGCCATCAAATTCGCCGTGCTCGGACCCGAAGAAACCTGTACAGGTGATCCTGCAAGGCGCGCTGGAAACGAGTTTTTGTTTCAAATGCAGGCGATGGCCAACATTCAAGTGTTGGATGGCTATCAGATTAAAAAAATAGTGACTGCCTGCCCTCATTGCTTTAATACATTGAAAAATGAATACCCGGATCTCGGTGGCAATTACGATGTGATTCACCACTCACAGTACCTCCAGGACTTAATCAATGAAGGAAAAGTAACACTGAAGGGTGGAGGTGAATTTAAGGGACGTAAAATCACCTATCATGATAGCTGCTTCCTTGGCAGATCAAACAAAGTTTATGAAGCCCCAAGGAAAGTTCTGGAAGCGCTAGATGCAGAGTTGGTAGAGATGAAACGCTGCAAAACGAAAGGCCTTTGCTGTGGAGCCGGCGGTGCACAGATGTTTAAAGATGCGGAGAATGGCAAAAAGGAGATTAACATCGAGCGGACAGAAGAGGCACTAGATACTGGTGCAAATACCATAGCTGTGGCGTGTCCTTTCTGCATGACCATGATGTCTGATGGTGTCAAGAACAAAGAGCGAGAAAGTGATGTGAAAGTTCAGGATTTAGCGGAACTCATTGCAGAAGCAGAGGGTTTAAATGGCTAAATTAGCAACTATGAGCAGCATCAATGACATGCCAGACCATGCACGGATCTGGGTTTATCAGGGGAATCGACCATTTTCTGATCAGGAAAAGGAGGTCATTAGCACGCAGTTAAAGCAGTTCACAGACCAGTGGGCTGCACATGGCCGTCAACTAGCAGCGACTTTTAGCATCGAGAAAGATCAGTTTATTGTATTGGCCGTAGACGAATCACAGCATCAGGCCAGTGGATGCAGCATTGACGCATCTGTACATGTCATTCAACACATCGAACAGCAAACCGCCCTAACCTTACTAGACCGCAGTGCAGTCGCTTACATGGTAGATGATGAGGTAAATGTCCGTCCATTTACACAAATCAAACAGGCAGTGGTAGATGGAGAAATCAAACAAGACACAGTCATCTTTAACAATGCGGTGCAGAATGCTGCAGAATGGAAACAGAGCTGGAAACAGCAGGCTGCTGATTCGTGGTTAAAACGATACTTTGCCTGAGGGATTGATATTCATTGATTGTTCTTATAACATCATGTGATCATTAATCGTTATTTTTTCGGAAGTATTTTGAAAATCCCGGTCAACCCTATGAAAAAAATTTTTCTCCTACTAGCCGTTAGTGGTCTTATAAGTTCCTGTAGCCAACAAATGGCCAACAGCAACTTTGAGAAAGGTCATTATGATCGAGTGATAGAAATACTGCAAGGCTCGGTAAAAGCGGACAATGCTGATCAAAATTTCTTATTAGCTGAAGCTTATCGGCTGTCTAACCGATTGAAAGAAGCAGCTCCCTATTACCGTGCGGCAAGAAATGCAGGGTCAAACGAGCCAGGATTGGAACTCTATTATGCTCAATCATTGAAAGCCAATCAACAATACGACGGTGCCAAAGAAATACTTAGCTCATTTATAACTGCTCCAGGAGGAGAAGATCGTTTCAAAGAATTGGCTCAGGTTGAGTTAAACAATATTGACCAAATCGATGACTTAAGTAGTTCTGAAAACTACTACCGAATTAAAAACCTTGATGACCTGAATACACCAAAAGCAGAATACGCTCCGGTTTACATGAATAGCTTCCTCTATTTCACATCCAACAGAGATGGCGGTAAAATCTATGGTGTGACCGGCACACCATTCACAGACTTGTATAGGGTAAGAACTCAAGGTGCAAACATTAATATACGATCACTGCAAGCACTTGATCCCGTCATTAACCATTCGGATATCAATGAAGGTTCTATAGCAATTAGCACAGATGGTACATCGATTATTTTTGCTAAGGGTAATTCTGGGAAAGCCACTGGAAACAACAATGTGAACCTGTATTTTACCCGATTCAGAAATGGTCAATGGCTCGAACCTCGACCGCTTACTGTAAATACGCCGGACTCCTGGGATTCAACTCCAGCGTTGACCTCAGATGGCAACACCCTGTACTTCTCCAGCACACGAGAGGGCGGTTATGGTGGAACGGATATTTATTCAGCACAGCTCAACCGACGTGGACGCTGGGTAGATGTACAAAATTTAGGCCCTCAGATTAATACTGCCGGAGATGAAATGTTCCCTTTTGTCTCAGAAGATGGAAAGCTGTACTTCTCATCCAATGGACACCCGGGATTTGGCAATCTGGACCTGTTTGCTGCTACCAGAAGGCGAGGTAAAATCAATGTTGAGAACCTTGGCCAACCGATGAACTCTGCAGCCGATGATTTTGGGTTCTATCAATTTGATCTAACCAGAGGTTTTTTCAGTTCCAACCGACCCGGAGGCAAAGGAGATGATGACATCTATACATTCGTTAATGAAGACCCCGACCTCAAAGTGGTCAACTATTTTGTAAAGGGTACCACCTATACGAAAGATGATGCCAATAAAAAGATTGTACTTCCTAACACCAAAGTCATGCTAATGGCCGCTGATGATGAAGTAATTAGCGAGGCATTTACTTCGGAAAATGGGACCTTTAAGTTTAGAGTCTACGCCGAAGAAAACTATAATCTGGTCGGCGAAAAGACCGATTACTTCACCACCCGAAAGGAATTCACGACCTTCAATAAGTCTGTAGATAAGTCGACATTGACTGAATTCATTACGAATGTGACCTTCGATACAGAAATTATGATGGATCGTATTGTGCTCGAAAAAGCCATTGTGCTAAACAACATCTATTATGATCTGGACAAGGCGAATATCCGACCAGATGCTGCGAAAGTATTGGATAGTCTGGTGCTGATCATGCAGGATAATCCAGACATCTTCATTGAGCTTGGCTCACATACGGATGTTCGTGCTCCAGATGACTACAACATGGATTTGTCACAGCGCAGAGCGAAATCAGCGGTGGATTACATCATTCGTAATGGCATCAAAGCAGAGCGTATTGTTGCAAAGGGGTATGGTGAAACCGAGTTGATAATTCAAAACGCAAAAACAGAAGAGGAGCATCAGCGAAACAGAAGAACAGAATTTAAAGTCCTTCGCTATGATCCGCGCGAGCGCGAAGATGAGCTCCCTGCGGTTGAGGGTGAGCTAGACGAATATGATCGCTTTTTTGATGACGAAGATTCTGGCCAGTAGTGAACTGCTGCTGGTACTGCCGTGGTGAGCACCCTTGTATTTGCTTGAATTTCTTGTAGAAAAAAGAAGGGTCATTGAACCCGCATTTATAAAGTACTTCGTTCACATTGAGATTTCCTTGCGCTAAATAATCCCTGGCAACACCAATTCGGTATTCATTTAGATAGTCAACGATAGTTTTGCCGGTGATCTTTTTAAAATAGCGACAAAGAGAGTTTTTGGTTAAACCAATCGTGTCAGCAAGTTGATCCAGAGCGATAGGTTCCTGATAATGACTTGAAATCCAGTCAAATATTTCCTTTACTCTAAAATAATCCTGCTGGGCCTTTTCGCTGGTAACACCATAAGCGCCTACAGGCGTTACATCCTCGGCTTTAGATAAATCTACCAGCAGCCTAATCAACATTAGAAACTTTTCTGATGGAGACAACTTTCCAGAGGGTTTAATATAACCGGAAACCAGTTTACGCGTGGACGATCCGAAGGATAGTCCAGATTGACACTTTCTTTTCAATTCGTTGAGTGACCGAAGCTCAGGAAAGACAGTCAGCCGATCACTTATGAATTCTTCAGAGAATTGAATGACCACTTCGTAATTATTCCTGTACATCTCATTACTGAGAGGCAAATGTGGAATATTCGGTCCTAACATTAATAACACCCCATCGTCATATCGAGAAATGTGCGTGCCAATGTGCTTTCGTCCTCGCCCATTATGAACATACACAATTTCATACTCCGGGTGAATGTGCCAGAAATCTTCCATGCAGCCAGGTTCACCATCAAAGAGTCTGAACTTGAATGACTCATGAGGTTCTTTGCTTATTTGTTCTAATTCTGGCTTCATAAGGTCTAATTTACCAATTATTGTATACCTACAACACAATACATGAATATATAATCCATATATCTGAATAAATAAGCCAAGTACTTTTGTGAAAAACATCCGTTTTTTGTGGCATGCACACTATTGATACGATTGTTTTTGATTTGGGTGGAGTTCTGATCGACTGGAACCCTAGACATCTTTACAAGGAGGTTTTTGACGACCCAAACGAGATGGAAAAGTTTCTTACAGAAATCTGCGATGGTCAGTGGAATGCTCAAATGGATGCAGGAAAGCCTTTTCAAACGGGTGTTGATGAATTGTCCGAAAAGTATCCCCAGTACCGTAAACAAATCCAATTATATGCGGATCGATGGATTGACATGATCGGGGGTGAGATAGTAGGCACTTCAGATCTGCTAAATCAGATTGCCAAAGACAGGCAATTTCGATTGCTCGCACTGACCAACTGGTCAGCAGAAACTTTCCCATTGGTGAGACACGACTACTCGTTTTTTGAGTTGTTTGAAGGCATTGTTGTTTCTGGAGAAGAGAAGTTGATTAAGCCAGACCCCGCCTTTTACCAAATTCTGCTAGATCGATATGATGTCAAAGCGGAAAACGCACTTTTCATAGACGACAATCGAGACAACATAGAAGCAGCGAAAAGAATCGGATTCAAGACCATCCATTTCACTAATCCGGAATCATTGGGTCAGGAGCTTGTAAATTTGAAGGTATTGCATGGCACAACATCTTAAATACTTTTTTACACACAAGCTTAGCATATTCATTGGACTGGTTTTCACCTGCAATTCCCTGCTATTTGGAAGCTGGATTACGCGAATTCCAGATGTAAAAGATAGCCTGGGTTTATCAGAGGCTGAATTAGGCCTTGCACTTTTAGGAGCACCTATCGGCGCTCTAATGATTATGCCCATATCTGGCTGGATCATCGCTCGATTGCAGATGGGTCGTACTGTTATCTTTGGTTCCATTCTACATGCCGCATCCTTACCACTATTGGTCGTTGCAGACTCATTCTGGATGCTCGTCGGGGCTCTGGTGATATTTGGTTACACCAATGCTATTATGGATATTTCCATGAATGCGGCATCTGCCGTTATTGAAAGAAAACTTAAAAAGCCAATTATGTCTACATGCCATGGGATGTGGAGCATTGGAGCAATGATCGGTGCTGGAGTGGGAAGTTTATTTGTGGGTTATGAAACAGCTCCCTTAACCCATTTAACACTAGTGGTTGCTGCTGTTGTGGTCATTCTGATCATTGTGAGTGGCGCCCTTTTTGGAATTAAGGAGACCAGAAACCTTGGTGATAAAGTTTTTGCATTTCCAAAAGGGGTTCTCCTACTATTGGCATTTTTAGCCTTTTGTATCCTCATTGGCGAGGGAGCCATCGCTGATTGGAGTGCAGTGTACATGAAGGAAGTAATACAATCCGATCCGTTCTTAACTGGCATTGCTTATTCTGGATTTGCATTGCTTATGACCGTAGGTCGACTAAGTGGGGATGCCCTCATTCCGAAATTCGGAAAGCAAAAGCTTTTATTCTTTGGTTCTATTATCGCCTCCATTGGCTTAGCCATGGCAATTATTTTTCAACAACAATATGTCGTGATTGCTGGGTTTTCACTCGCAGGACTTGGTTTTTCATGCCTTGTTCCTGTTCTCTTTATCTCTGCCGCCAATGTACCTGGCTATACTTCCGGTACAGGCATAGCGGCTGTCACCACTGTAGGGTATGCTGGATTTCTAGTAGGTCCGCCATTTATCGGGTTGTTGGCAGAGTATTACAGCCTGACTGTGGGGCTCTGCTTCGTATTATTCAGCATCTTATTGGTGAGTGTGCTCTCACTAAAGATCAAGTTCAATTGATTTTGCTTTTCTTTGCCAAAAAATTCTTTCCATGTCTGATCGATACGCCAAACGAGGAGTTTCTGCAACCAAAGATGATGTACATGCAGCCATCAAAAATGTAGACAAAGGACTCTTTCCTCAAGCCTTTTGCAAGATTGTTCCGGATTTACTCACAAAAGATGAGAAATACTGCGCCATCATGCATGCTGATGGAGCTGGTACCAAATCTTCTTTAGCCTATATGTACTGGAAAGAAACAGGCGATATCTCTGTTTGGAAGGGCATTGCTCAGGATGCGGTTATCATGAATACAGATGATCTCCTATGTGTAGGATGCACCGAAAACATCTTGCTTTCCTCCACGATTGGACGAAATAAGAACCTTATCCCGGGAGAGGTGATTTCCGCGATCATCAATGGGACGGAGGAAGTACTCCAAATGCTCCGCGATCAAGAGATAGATATTCTTTCCACAGGTGGGGAAACAGCAGATGTGGGTGACCTGGTTCGCACCATTATAGTTGATAGCACCGTAACAGCCAGAATGAAAAGGTCTGAGGTGATCTCGAATGATGGCATACAATCTGGAGATGTGATTGTTGGTTTGTCTTCATACGGTCAGGCAACCTATGAGCGTGAGTATAATGGCGGAATGGGCAGCAATGGGCTTACCTCCGCACGCCATGATGTATTCGACAAGGAATACCGCGAAAAATACAAAGAGGCATATGATCCTGCTGTTGATACTGATCTGGTCTTTTCTGGTAGTAAAAAGCTGACAGATGCGGTCAATGGTAGCCCACTTGATGCCGGAAAATTAGTACTTAGCCCAACCAGAACTTATGCCCCTATTGTAAAAAAGATACTTTCCGAGCTCCCTGGAAAAGTCAATGGCATGATTCACTGCAGTGGCGGAGCGCAGACCAAAGTGCTTCACTTTATTGATAATCTCAAGGTTATTAAAGACAACCTACTCCCGATACCGCCATTGTTTCAACTTATCCATGAAGAAAGCGGTACGGACTGGAAAGAAATGTATCAGGTATTCAACATGGGCCATCGTTACGAATTGTACTTACCAGAAGCACATGCACAAGCCGTAATAGACATCTCCAAATCGTTCAATGTAGATGCCCAGATAGTGGGCCGTGTAGAAGCTGCAGATAAAAAAGAAGTGGAAATTACCACGGCATCTGGCACATACAATTACAGCTAAGTTTATGATTGTCTCCAAACCCAAGACGCAGACGCTTACAGCACTGACTATATTTCTGGTATTGATCTTCGCTGCGTTCTTTATGCTACTGAATAGTCTGCTTACAGAACCAAGCTATTTCATTGTGAAGTTAATTCTTACTCCTGTGGTTTTGGTTATTGGCTTATTGGTGCTTGGCAAACTACTTGGAGCCATCAAAGTGGTGAGGGTTGGGGATAATAAGATCGAAGTGTTCTATCCGATCAGCAGAATTCGCACCAACATACAAGTTCCTAACCTACTCGGTTGGAAGGAAGAAGTGGTTAAAACCAAAAATGGAGAGTACCGCGAGGTGAAAATTCTCTACACGAAAAAGAAAATCCTGAAGCTGTCCAACAGGGAAAACACGGAGTACGATGCTGTAGTGAAGTACCTCAAGAAAAAGGTAAAATTCAAGAAATAGGTCATTGGCCGATTCTGGTTATATTGGATAATGATCCAATCACTATTTACACACATTTCTAAGCTAGTCGCTAGCTTTGTTTTGCTCCTTTCTGCAGTTTCTTGTGACCCAACCTCTCGGCTTACCTTCAGTATATCAGTTGCAGACGGCTTGGTTGACGAGTCAAAAGATGGACGACTTCTTTTACTGCTTTCTACTGATGACTCTAGTGAGCCACGCTTTCAGATTAATGATGGCCCTAACGCTCAATTGGTTTATGGTCAAAATGTAGTAGGTATGTCATCCGAGCAATCTGTCGTGTTCAACTCCCAACAATTTGGATACCCTATCCAGAACATCACTGATTTAAAGCCCGGTGAATATTGGGTTGAGGCATTGCTTCATACCTATGAAACCTTTAATCTATCTACAGGTCATACCGTAAAACTTCCGATGGATAATGGAGAAGGACAGCAATGGAATCGCTCTCCAGGCAACCTCTACAGCACTCCAAAAAAGATTGTGATCGAAGATGGGCAATCCAATAATTTCGGCATTGTCATGGATCAGGTAATTCCTCCAATAGAAGAACCGGAGGATACTAAATGGGTCAAGCACATCAAAATGAAGAGTGACCTATTAAGCGCCTTTTGGGGAAAAGACACGTATCTCGGAGCCCATGTATTGCTGCCAAAAGGCTTCGATGAATACCCAGAAGCACATTACCCCCTAATGGTTTTTCATGGGCATTTCCCTTCTGATTTTGGTGGTTTTAGGACGATTCCTCCGGATCCTGATTTGGAGCCAGACTATTCCTCGCGATTTGATATCACAGGATACAACATCATTCAACAACAAGAAGCTTACAATCAATACTTACAATGGATAAGTGAAGATTTCCCCCGGTTCATCATCATCGAAATTCAACATCCAACTCCATATTATGATGACTCCTATGCCGTGAATTCTGCAAGTCAGGGTCCTTATGGTGATGCGATCACTTATGAACTCATTCCATACATTGAAGAACAGTTTAGAGGAATAGGTGAAGGCTGGGCAAGATTTCTCTATGGAGGATCTACCGGAGGATGGGAGGCGCTGGCTGTTCAGGTAATGTACCCCAACGAATACAACGGATGCTTTGCTGCATGCCCTGACCCAATCGATTTCCGAGCATACTGCCTCAATAATATTTACGAAGATGACAATGCTTACTATTATCCAAGTGAGCATAAAGAGGTGTTGATTCCGGGTCACCGAGATTATCTGGGACAGGTGAACTCTGCTGTACGAGACTACAACTGGATGGAACTAGCCCTCGGGGACAAGTCACGCTCTGGAGGGCAGTTTGATATTTGGGAAGCAACTTATTCACCGCAAGGTGACGATGGCTATCCGGTAAGATTGTGGGATAAATATACAGGTGAAATAAACCATGAAGTCGCGAGCTATTGGCGAGAGAACTATGACTTACGGTACATTATGGAACGAGACTGGGACAAGTTAGGACCGAAACTCCAAGGAAAAATCAATATCTATTGTGGTGATATGGATAATTATTATCTCAATAATGCCGTGTACCTAATGGAAGAATTTCTAGAAAGCACTACTGACCCATACTACGCTGGTGAGGTGGACTATGGCGACCGAGCAGAGCATTGCTGGAATGGCGATCAAAAAAACCCTAATCACATATCTCGATTAAGGTATAACACTATGTTCGTTGATAAAATCATGAAACGAATTGAAGAAAGTGCTCCAGATGGGGCCGACTTGACCAGCTGGAGGTATTAAACCCCTGCTTTATTACTAAAACAGTGAGGATTAAGCAATGTTTGGTTTCACCTTGGTCCAAAAGACTTGTAAAACAGTGCTGCAAAGCACAAAGCCAAGCAATAAAATCCCAGATGTGAGATAAGGAGATATGTCTAGAATATTAGATTCTTCATTTCCACTAAATACTCTATAGAAAGTGTTGATCTGCAAGTAATTAGCCAATAAAATAATGAATATCGCCATGGATGCGTAATGACCACTCTTCAGTTTTCCGGGCAATGATCTTCTTCTCAGAAAGGACTTTATACCTGCATAAATTGCTGCTAGCATTGGCGTCATTCCGAATATGATCAGCAAACCTGCCTTAAGTGGTTTCGAGTCCTGAAGGACTGGCGCTGCTAAGACAAAAAGTGCAATTACTAACAAGGAAATCATCAATTGAGGCCAGCGAAAGTAATTTGTAAATACAGTCAGATGAGCATTTCGCATCTTTCGAGTCAGGTCTTGAATAAACTGCTTATTGATTGACTCCACCTTTTGGTTAGTAAACTCAATATCTAACCGTGAAATGGTTTCGTCAATACCCTCTTCAGTCTGCTCATAAGCAGAAGAATAATGATCAAGTACTTCCAAAAATACTTCTTGGTATTGAAAAGGCTTTTTAATCAAATGTTCTTTTAGTTGATCCAGTTCTTCTGAATTGATTGATTTCATGAGCTAATCACTGGTTTAAATTTTAAGCGAAACAATTGATAAATGCTCCAGCAAAGGGCAAAACCTGTCAATAATATAAAGGAAGTTAAATACATATTATCACTCAATATTGACTGAGCCGGATTAGGAACAACATGCCGATATAGCCAATCTGTTTGAAGGTATAATATACCGAACACCCCAAGTCTTCCTGCTTGACTTAATCTTCCGTTAATGATTTTCCCAGGAAGTTTGCTGTCCATTTGTCTGGAAGCACCTAAGGCATAAGCCATGAAAATATATGGAATAAGGGAAAAGGCAATAAACAATCCAAGTGCAATCGAGTGATATTTCAAAAACAGAGGCCCTAAAAGAAAAAACAGAGCAACCGCAGAAAGTGATATTAAGCACTGAGGCCATTTGAAATATCCAAATATTAATCCGAGGTGCGCTTTAAACAATTGTCGCTTGACTTCAGCAATGTACTGCTTGTCAATTTCCTTTATTTTCTTGTCCGTAAAATGTTCGTCCTGATCTCTAATGATATCATTCAATTCCTTTTCTGTTTGTTCATAAGCAGTAGCATAGTGGTCAATCACCTCATTGTAAACCTCTTCGTATTGAAATGGCTTTGTTCCCAGATATTCTTTGAGAGTATCAAGTTCTATTTTGGAAATTGTTCTCATGATTAGCTGGCTAATACAGGTTTTATATTTGTAACCGTTACATGAATAATAGAAATACACATAGCAACTTGAGTTAACAATATCACGACTGTTAAGGGCGCATTGATATCCATAATTGAATTTTTTGCAGAAGAAATGCTATTAACATGCACCAAATTGACTGGAATCAAACAGCTAAGAAACATGACATTAAAATGAGCAGTTTTCAATTCCCAAAGTATCTCCTGCTTTCGCTTCATTGCTTTAATGGCTATGTAACCCAAAATCACAAATGGAATAAATGCCAAGGCAAAGAACAGTGTCAACTTTAAATTACTTGCCTCAAACAATACATCATCAAAGTAAAAACCAAGTAGGACAATTAGTGATGTAACAATTAGCTGCGGCATACGAAGCAAGTCTGTCAAAACCCTCAAATGATCCCTTAAAACCTGCTTATCCAATTCCTTTTTATAGGTTTCATTGAAATTGAAAATTTTTAAATTGGTAAACTCCTGATCCTGTTCCTCAATTGTTGCATCCAAAGACTGGTCTGATGCCTCGTAAGCAGCGGCATAATGATCCAATACTTCTAGATAGACCTGTTCGTATACAAATGGCTTTCTGATTAGGCGATTTTTTAATCTTTCCAGTTCTTTCGGAGTTATCATTTTCATGAGGAGGCAGATTTTAGATTCAGCAACAAACTCAAATTATTGAGAAATCCAGCAATTTCATCCAGTTGTGAAGACACACTTTTATGACCATCTTCAGAAAGCAGGTAATACTTCCGAATGCGGCCACCTACTTTTTGAGATTCAGAAGTAATCAAACCATCTGCTTCCAACTTGTGCAAAGCCGGGTACAATGCACCTTCGGTGATCTGCATTTCTCCCCTGGTCAATTCCTTCACATGTTGTGTGATCTCATAACCATACATTTTCTGCTGATCACTCAGCAACTTCAGGATGATGACATTTAAGCTCCCCTTGATGAGTTGTTTATTTTCCACAAATCAAATATAATAGTTAATACATAATTTTCTTAGGTATTGCTCTTTGAACTTTTCCGAATCATCTTTCATTATTGATTTATGGTTGCCTATTCATGATTTTGGTCATGTATTTTATCAAACTAGGATCACGGTGACTATCTTTGCTACATGTAATTGTACAGTTACACCAAAAGAACCATTATGGCTAAAGTGTCTCAAGAGCCCAGAGAGCTCAACAAACCAAAATTGAAACAGGAAATCAATTTCGCATTGATTCACCTTCTTCCTCTAGGTGCCATATGGACTGGTGCTACCTTCTTTGATTGGATGTTGTGTATAGCACTTTACCTCATTAGGATGTTCTGGATTACGGGTGGGTATCATCGCTATTTTGCCCATAGATCATACAAAACATCGCGTTGGTTTCAGTTTGTGATTGCTTTTATGGCTCAGACGTCTGCTCAAAAGGGAGCACTTTGGTGGGCTGGACATCACCGAGTGCATCACCGCACCAGTGATACCTACGACGATCCACATTCCATGAAGCATTATGGATTTTGGTACTCGCATGTTGGGTGGATTATTGGACCGGATTATAAAGAAACTGATTATAAAATCATTGCTGATTATTCCAAGTACCCAGAATTAGTTTGGCTCAACAAATACTACCTGGTGCCACCATTTATACTTGCCTTGGTGGTAATGGCTCTTGGTGGAATCGTAAATGGAGGTAGCATAACGGCCATGTTTACTACAGCTGGTTTTTCAGCCTTATTTATCGGGTTTTTCCTGAGTACCGTATTGACGTATCACGGCACTTTCAGTATCAACTCCATTATGCACAAGTTCGGCAATCAACGATACGAATCCAATGACGAGTCCAAAAACAGCCTATGGTTGGCATTGCTCACGTTGGGAGAAGGCTGGCATAATAACCACCACTACTACGAATCCGCAGCGCGTCAGGGGTTCTTCTGGTGGGAAATAGACATCACCTATTATATTTTGAGAACTTTTGCCTTCTTTGGACTTATATGGGATCTGAGAGGTGT